>PXAW01000451.1 GCA_003567055.1 Hyphomicrobiales bacterium | reverse complement strand
GATGCGACCCGGTGAGGATTTTCGGCCCCGGCGCCTCGCGCCGCCCGAAGACCGAGCCGATCCCGTCGATGCGCGCATCGAGCCCGGCCTCGCGCATGCGCCCGGCAAGCCAGTGCCGCGCTTCCATGTCCTGGGCTGAGAAGGTCGGGCGATGCACGCCGGTTTTGTACGCGCCTATGCTGCGCAGATGTTTCAGATCGCCCATCAGGCGTTCGGGATTGATCTCGACCATGATTGTCTCCTGATTTGCCGCGAGGGAACAGCCATGCGCGCGTCTTGGCAAGGGGCGATTCCTCACGATGCGCTGGCACGCCACGCACCGGATCGAACGCGACCGGGCGCGGCGAAATGCGTAGGACTTTCGGTCGGGTTGCCTGCGAGCGCGCTTCTCCCTTAAGTTTCCCGCAACGGACGCGCGGATTCGCAAGCCGCGCGATTGCGAAAACGGATTGATCGCCAATGATCGCCTTTGGGAGGGAAGAATGTCCGACAAAGTGTATCCCGTGTCGAAGGATTGGGCGGAGCGCGCCCATATCGACAAAGCACTCTACGAGAAGATGTATAAGGCCAGCATCGACGATCCCGAGGGCTTCTGGGGCGAGCACGGCAAGCGCATCGACTGGTTCACGCCTTATACCAAGGTGAAGAACACGCTCTACGGCAAGGACGAGGTCTCGATCCGCTGGTTCGAGGACGGTACCACCAATGCCGCATATAACTGCATCGACCGCCATCTCGAGACGCGCGGCGACCAGGTGGCGATCATCTGGGAGGGTGACGATCCTTCCGAATCGCAGAAAATCACCTATCGCGAGCTGCATGATCACGTCTGCCGCTGGGCCAATGTCCTGCGCAACCGCAATGTCGAGAAGGGCGACCGGGTCACGATCTACCTGCCGATGATCCCGGAAGCCGCCTATGCGATGCTCGCCTGCGCGCGGCTCGGCGCGATCCATTCCGTGGTCTTCGGCGGCTTCTCGCCGGATTCGATCGCCGGACGCATCGAGGGTTGCGGCTCGAAGACGGTGATCACTGCGGATGAAGGCCTGCGCGGCGGGCGCAAGGTGCCGCTCAAGGCCAATGTCGATGCCGCGATCGCGCGCCTGCCGGAAGGGTCGGTCGAGCATGTCGTCGTGGTCAAGCGCACCGGCAGCGATGTCGAGATGAAGCCCGGGCGCGACGTCTATTACAACGAAGCCGCCGCCATGGTGACGGCGGATTGCCCCTGCGAGGAGATGAATGCGGAGGATCCGCTGTTCATCCTCTACACCTCCGGCTCGACCGGCAGCCCCAAGGGCGTGCTGCATTCGACCGGCGGCTATCTGGTCTATGCCGCGATGACGCATCAATACGTCTTCGATTATCACGAGGGCGAGATCTACTGGTGCACGGCGGATGTCGGCTGGGTGACCGGCCACAGCTACATCCTCTACGGCCCGCTCGCCAATGGCGCGACCACGCTGATGTTCGAGGGCGTGCCGACCTATCCCTCGATCTCGCGTTTCTGGGACGTGGTGGACAAGCACCAGGTCAACATCTTCTACACCGCCCCCACCGCGATCCGCTCGCTGATGGGCGCGGGCGAGGAGCCGGTGAAGAAGACCTCGCGCAAGAGCCTGCGCCTGCTCGGCTCCGTCGGCGAGCCGATCAATCCGGAAGCCTGGGAATGGTATTACAAGGTCGTCGGCGACGAGCGCTGCCCGATCGTCGATACCTGGTGGCAGACCGAGACCGGCGGCATCCTGATCACGCCGCTTCCCGGCGCCATCGACCAGAAGCCCGGCTCGGCCACCCTGCCCTTCTTCGGGGTGAAACCGGTCATCGTCGATGCCGAGGGCAAGGAGCTCGACGGCGCATGCGAGGGCAATCTGTGCATCGCCGATAGCTGGCCGGGCCAGATGCGCACCGTGTTCGGCGATCACGAGCGCTTCATCCAGACCTATTTCTCGACCTATCCGGGCAAGTACTTCACCGGCGACGGCTGCCGCCGCGACGCAGACGGCTATTACTGGATCACGGGCCGCGTCGACGACGTCATCAACGTCTCCGGCCACCGCATGGGCACGGCGGAAGTCGAGAGCGCGCTGGTGGCGCATCCCAAGGTCTCCGAGGCCGCCGTGGTCGGCTATCCGCACGACATCAAGGGACAGGGCATCTATGCCTATGTCACGCTGATGGCCGGCGAGGAGCCCTCCGATGCGCTGCGCAAGGAACTCGTCACCTGGGTGCGCAAGGAGATCGGGCCGATCGCCTCGCCGGACCTGATCCAGTTCGCGCCCGGCCTGCCGAAAACCCGCTCGGGCAAGATCATGCGCCGCATCCTGCGCAAGATCGCCGAGGACGAATTCGGCGCACTCGGCGATACCTCGACGCTGGCCGAGCCCGCCGTGGTCGATGATCTGATCGAGAACCGGCAGAACCGTCACGACTGAGCAGGTTTCATCGGCCATGTTCATGCGCGGCATGGCCGATGCGACATCCTTCGAAGCGACCCGCCGCGATCTTCGGATCCGGCGGGTTCGAATCAGGCCGATCCCGCCCGTTCATGCCGCAGGGCCCGGATCGTTCATCGCAGGAGCGACCGATGCACGGCGAAGACTCGTCCCGCAGGCGCCTTCGCAGCGCGCCGGCCTACGAGCGCCGCTACGGCTATTCGCGCGGCGTCGCCGAGGACCCCTTCATCTTCATTTCCGGCACCACCGCCCTCGATCCGGTGACCCTGACCGTCGCGGGCGACACGGCGCAGCAGACCCGACGCGCCTGGGACAACATCATCGCTGCCCTCGGGCAGGTGGAAAGCGGCCCTGCGGAGATCGTGCGCGTCAGCTGCATGGTCATCGATCCGGCCGACGCGCCCATCGTGCTCGCCCTCTCGCGCGAGGCGCTCATGCGTGGGCGCGCCCTGGAAACCACCCCTGCCGAACTTCCGGCGATGACGCTCGTCAGTATCACGCAGCTTTTCAATCCCCGGATGCGCGTCGCCATAGAAGTGACCGCGCTCTGGCGCGGCTATACGCTGAGACGACAATAAGCGCACACTGGATTTGCACAATGCACCTTCAATTAGCAGCACTTCCGTGAAGTAACACAAGCATCCTCCCAGCCCTCGCGCTATGATGGCGGCTCTCAGCAGAGGAGACGCCCCCGTCCATGCGCCGTTTCATTACGACCACGCGATCCCCCGAGGCGAAATTCGGCTTCGCCCGCGCGGTCATCCAGGACCCCTTTGTCTTTCTCTCCTGCGTCTACGGCTTCGACCCGGAGAGCATGACGATGCCCGAAGACGTGGTACAGCAGGCTTGCAATTGCTGGGATTCGATCGCCGCGACCCTGCAGAACGCCGAGAGCGGACTGGAGGAAATCGTCAAGGCCCGCATCTACGTGACCGATCCCGCCTATGGCGAACCCGTTCTCGATGTCTGCGCGCAGCAGATGGCCGAGATCCTGCCGGCTTCGACGCTGGTCGTCGTCTCGGGCTTGATGCGTCCCGAGATGAAGGTCGGGATCGAGGTCACGGCCATGTGGACCCTGGCACGCCAGTGGTAGCGGGCCCCGCCGGACCGGCTCCCCTGATTGCGTGCGCGGCGAAGGCGGTATAGGGGAAAGGCTCATCAGGGTCGGGAGTGCCGCAGGCGGGACCGGCGGCACAGCGCACCAGCGGATCGGGATCGGGACGAGAGCATGAGCGGCAGGAATGGTGGCGCAGGAGCAGGGCGCAGCAAGCGCCCGACCGGGCGCAACACGGCGAAACAGCCGCAGGACAAGGCACGCGTCGGGCAGGGCGCCAAATCCCGCGAGATGCCCGGCGAAAAGCCGGCGCGCAATCCCGGCACGAAAGGCGGCGCATCAGCTGCAAAGCCTGCGGCAGGCACGAAATCCGCGCCCCCCCGGCCCGGCGCCCGCAAGGCCGAGAAGGCTGCGGCCCAGACGGT
>PXAW01000136.1 GCA_003567055.1 Hyphomicrobiales bacterium | reverse complement strand
TATCTCCCGCGCGCTCGTCGTTGCTGGTCTGGGGCTCGCCCTTGCCGGCTGCGATACCATGACGTCGCTCAATCCGTTCGATCGCGCGGAGCGCTACACGCCCGAGATCATCGAGCAGAAGCCGGCGCAGGAGCTCTATAATCAGGGGCTCGCCCGGATCGAGAGCCGGGATTACCAGCGCGCCATCGAGAGCTTCACGGATCTCGAGGACCAGTATCCGGTCTCGGACTGGGCGCGCCGCGCATTGGTGATGAAGGCTTTCGCCTATTACAGCGCCAACGCCTATGACGACGCGATCGGCGTGGCGCAGAGTTATCTGCGCCAGTATCCCGGCAGCGAAGATGCCGCTTACGCCCAATACATCCTGGCGATGGCCTATTACGATCAGATCCCGGACATTACCCGCGATCAGGAACGCACCGAGCGCGCGATTCGTGCCTTCCAGGAACTGATCGATCGCTATCCCGATTCGGAATATGTCGAGGATGCCCGCGCCAAGCTGCTGCTTGCCTTCGACCAGCTCGCCGGCAAGGAGATGGAGGTCGGGCGCTTCTATCTGAACCAGCGCAATTACACCGGCGCGATCAACCGCTTCCGCATCGTGGTTTCCGATTATCAGACCACGCGGCATGTCGAGGAGGCGCTTTCGCGCCTGACCGAGGCGTATTTCGCGCTGGGCATTACCGACGAAGCGCAGACTGCGGCGGCGGTTCTGGGGCATAACTTCCCCGACAGCCGTTGGTATCGGGATGCCTATGTGCTGCTCGAAACGGGCGGGCTGGAGCCGCGCGAGAACCGGCAATCATGGATCAGCCGCGCCTTCGCCGATTTCACGCGCGGCCTGATCAGCTTCTAGAACCGGCAAACCCATGCTGGTTCAGCTCTCGATCCGTGACATTGTCCTGATCGACCGGCTCGAGCTCCAGTTCGATGCCGGGCTGAGCGTGCTCACCGGCGAGACCGGTGCCGGCAAGTCGATCCTGCTCGACGCGTTCGCCCTCGCGCTGGGCGGGCGCGGCGACGGATCCCTCGTGCGCCACGGCGAATCGCAGGGGCAGATCACCGCCGTCTTCGATGTCGCGACCGGCCATCCCGCGCGCGCCATCGCTGCAGAAGCCGATATCGACACCGAGGGCGATCTGATTCTGCGCCGGATGCAGATGGCGGACGGGCGTACCCGTGCCTTCATCAATGACCAGGCGGTCAGCGTCCAGGTTCTGCGTGCGGTCGGCACGCGGCTGGTCGAAATCCATGGCCAGCATGACGACCGCGCCATGATCGATCCGGCCACGCATCGCGCCATTCTCGACGCTTATGGTGGGCACGAATCGGGCGTGGCCGCCGTACGCGTTGCAGCCGCTGCCGTATCGCAGGCGCGCAAGGCGCTGGACACGCAGCGCGCCCGCATCGAAAAGGCGCGCCGCGACGCCGATTATCTGCGCCATGCGGTCGAGGAGCTCGAAGCGCTTGCGCCCTCGCCCGGCGAAGAGGCCGAGCTGGCGGCGCGGCGGCAGGAGATGATGCAGGCCGAGAAGGTTGCCAGTGAGCTCTCCGATGCGCAGGACGTGCTCGCCGGCCAGGCCTCTCCCGTCCCCGCGATCTCGGCGGCCCTGCGCCGGCTGGAGCGGCGGACCGAACAGGCGCCGCAGCTGATCGAGCCGAGCGTGCGCGCACTCGACGCCGTGCTCGTCGCCTGTGACGAGGCGCGCGATGCGCTCGAGCAGGCCCTGCGCGATGCGCAGTTCGACCCGCGCGAACTCGAGAATGTCGAGGAGCGGCTTTTCGCCCTGCGCGCAGCCGGCCGCAAATACGATGTCCTGCCCGATGAACTCGCCGATCTGCGCGCGCGCTTCGCCGCCGATGTCGCCTCGATCGATGCCGGCGAAGAGGAGCTCGCTTCCCGCGAGGCGGCGCTGGCGCAGGCCGAGGCCGCCTATCGCAAGGCCGCACAAAGCCTGAGCGCGGCCCGGGCGAAGACGGCTGCGGCGCTGGATGCCGCCGTTGCGAAAGAATTGCCACCGCTCAAGCTGGAGCGGGCGCGCTTCATCACGCATATCACGGTCGATGAGCAGTCGCGTGATGCGAGCGGTTTCGACCGGGTCGAATTCTGGGCCCAGACCAATCCCGGAACGCGCGCCGGCCCGATGATGAAGGTCGCCTCGGGCGGTGAATTGTCGCGCTTCATGCTGGCCTTGAAGGTGGTGCTGGCCGATCGCGGCTCCGCCCCGACCCTCGTCTTCGACGAAATCGATACCGGCGTCGGGGGCGCCGTGGCGGATGCGATCGGCCAGCGCCTCGCACGCCTCGCCGCAAGCACCCAGGTGATGGCGGTCACCCATGCCCCGCAGGTCGCGGCGCGCGCCGAACGCCACTTCCTGATCGCCAAGGAATCAATCGCGCGGGAATCGACCGGCGGGGAAGAGCGTGTAGCGACGCGCGTCGCGCCGCTCGTCGAGGAAAACCGCCGCGAGGAAATCGCCCGCATGCTCGCCGGCGCCACCATCACCAGCGAAGCCCGCGCGGCAGCCATCAAACTCCTCGAAGGCGCCCTCGCCCGGCACTAGCGCATCATTCCGTCAGGTGGATACCGGCTGACGGAAAAAATGATGCGTCGAACAATGACCTGGAGCGCCCGGCCTGACTTCGTCAGGTCGGAACGTGCTCTAGCGCATCATTCCGTCGGGCCGAACGCGAATCCAGCGCGCGGGTCCGGGCCACCGGAGGTGCGGGAACATCCGCAGCCGTCTGCGCATTCAACTCTCCGGGGAAGATCCGGGGAGCCGTATTCTTGGTGCAAACGACAGAGCATGACGCGCGCGGGCTTACCGGGCTCGCTCGGCGTATCGAGCGTCAGACGCCGCAGGAGCGGGATCGCTATCTCGATTTCCTGCGTGTCGTGGCGATCGTGCTCGTGATCCTCGGCCATTGGGTCGTGCGCGTGATTCTCGAAAGCGCAGACGGCCTCGAAGCGGCATATCTCCTCGATATCCGCCCGCACTGGCAATGGGCGAGCCTGATCTGGCAGGTCATGCCGATCTTCTTCCTCGTCGGCGGCCTGGTGAATGCACAGAGCTGGCGGCGCGCGCGTGATGACGGCGAAACGCCGACGGACTGGATCAGCCGGCGCGCCCGGCGGCTTCTGTTTCCGCTGATCGCGTTTCTCGTGGTGATGAGCATCGCCGCGATCGTGGTGCATCGCGGGCTCGGGCCCGATGCCCTGATTCTTCCGCTCGACGTGGCGATGATTCCGCTGTGGTTTCTCGCCATTTATCTCATGATGATCTGCCTGACACCGGCGACCCTCGCCATGCACGAGCGCGGCGCGAGCCCCATTCTGATCGGCGGCTTCGTCGCGGGGGCCGTCGTCGCCGACACGATCCGTTTCATGATCGGTGGCCCGCTCATCGGCGGGCAGCCGGCTGTGGGCAGTCTCAACTTCCTGCTGGTCTGGGGCGCGATCCATCAGATCGGATACCTTTGGGCCGATGACCGCTTGCCGCGCGCAAAAGCTGTGCAGTCCGCTCTGCTGATCGGCGCAGTGCTCGTTCTCGCGCTGATGATCGGCTTTGCCTTCTACCCGCTCACCATGGTCCCGGTGGAGGGTACGCAAGAACCCAACAATGCCAGCCCGCCCACCGCCGCGCTCTTCGCTCTCGCCCTGGCCCAGCTCGCCGTCGCGCTGTTGCTGCGCGGGCCGATGACGCGCTACCTGCGCCGCCCTCTCCTCTGGGCGCCGTTTGCGCTCGCCGGGCCGCAACTGATGAACCTGTTCATCTGGCACCAGGCGGTGATGCTGGCCATGGCCCATATCATCTATCCGCTCGGCCTGATTCCGGTGACGGCGGAAGTCGACGGCCTGTGGTGGCTGACGCGTCCGCTCTGGGTTCTCTGGTGCTTCGTGCCGCTGGTGCTCGTCGTCATCGTCATGCGCCCGTTCGAG
>PXAW01000132.1 GCA_003567055.1 Hyphomicrobiales bacterium | reverse complement strand
GATTCGAACCCCCGAGACGGGGAATACCCGCCTAACGGTTTAGCAAACCGCCGCCTTCAGCCACTCGGCCACGTCTCCGGCGCCGGTTTCAATAAGGGTTCGCGAAGCGCCGGTCAATGGTTGCGATCCAGGTCGCGGCGATTTCGCGGTGAAACGGGCGCCCGGGTCCCGGGCCGGGGAGGAACAGTGCCTCTCGCAGTGCGGTACGGGCTCTGTTATCAGAGCCTTTGGGGTAAATCCTGCAAGTGATTCCGGGGTGATCATGACGGTATACGGGGTGGGTGCGGCACTGGCCGATTTCCGCAGTGTGAACCCGCCCGGCGGCTGGGCGGATCTGCCGTTCTTTCGCGACGGGCATGCGGATCGGGTCGCGGCGCGGGTCGATAGCGAGATCGCCGCCGGCACCGCCATCACGCCGGCGCCGGAACAGGTCTTCGCCGCGCTGACGCTGACACCGCTTGCGCAGACGCGCGTGGTGATTCTCGGCCAGGATCCCTATCCGACACCCGGGGACGCCCACGGCCTGGCATTTTCCCATGTCGGGGATCGCCGCCTGCCGGCCTCGCTGAAAGTGATTCTCGCCGAAGTCGCGCAGAGTTGCGCCTGTGCTGTACCCCGCCGGGGCGATCTCACCGCCTGGGCGCGCCAGGGAGTGCTCTTGCTCAACACCGCCTTGACAACACAGGCGGGGCGCTCCGGCGCGCATCTGCGGATCGGCTGGGATGCGCTCACCGACGAGGTGATCGGCGCGCTCGCACGCCGGGAGCGGGGCATCGTCTTCATGCTCTGGGGCGCGCGGGCGATCGCGCGGGTGGAGCAGGTGGCGACTCATGCTGGCGATAATGATGGCGGCGACGCCAGACATCTCGTCCTGACGAGCGGCCATCCCTCGCCGCTCAACCGCAAGCGCGACTTTCGCGGCAACCGGCATTTCGCCATCGCCAATGACTGGCTGCACGCCAACGGGCAGGCGCCGATCGACTGGCACCTTGCCGATTGAGGCACCTTGCCGATTGAGGTGCCTGCCCGATTGAAATACGGCGTCGCGCTCAGTCCGGCCGGCTGGTCTGCTTGACGAGGCGGGCCTCGAGTTCGTCGATCCGCTCGGCGAGGCGCTCGTTTTCGTTGCGCGCCTCGATCGCCATCTCGCGCACGGCCTCGAATTCCTCGCGGGTGACGACGTCCATGTCCTTGAGGAATTTCTCCGCCTGGGCGCGCATGATCGCCTCGACCTCGCGCCGGGCGCCCGTCGCCGCGCCGGCCGCATCCGTGAACAGACGCGAGAACTCTTCCAGGATACGGTTCGATGATTGCGCCATGGTCGCCTCCTCTTTCGGTTGCCGGGCTCTCAAGCCCGGTCGCCGTCATGTGCCGCCTCATGTGATATGGCACGGTGCGGCTCGTGACCAGATTGTTATCTGGCGATCATGCCGGCGTCACGCAATGATCTTGACGCGCCGCATGAAGCAGTTCACCTGATTCGTTGTCGTCGCGGCTCGCAGCCCGGCGCCACCCGCAACCGGAGTGTTTCGCCGCGCATGCCCTTTCCCGATATCGATCCGATCGCGTTTTCTCTCGGCCCGCTCGTCATACGCTGGTACGCGCTGGCCTATCTTGCAGGCTTCCTCGGCGGCTGGCTGGTGGCGCGACGCATGGCCGGCACCGAAGGGCTCTGGGGCACAGTGCCGCGCCCGAGCAAGGAACAGATCGACGATTTCATCGTCTGGATCGCGCTGGGCGTGATCCTCGGCGGGCGGCTGGGCTATGTGCTGTTTTACGATCTCGGCTCCTATCTGGCACGCCCGCACGAGATCCTCTTCGTCTGGCAGGGCGGCATGTCCTTCCATGGCGGGCTCCTCGGCGCCGTGGTCGCCTCCTTCGTCTTCGCGCGGCGCAACGGGCTGATCGGGCTCTCCATGCTCGATATCGTGGCGGTGACCGCGCCGATCGGGCTCTTCTTCGGGCGCATCGCCAATTTCATCAATGGCGAGCTCTGGGGTCGCCCGGCGCCGGATTTCCCCTTCGCGGTGGTCTTTCCCTTTGCCGGCCCGGTGCCGCGCTACCCTTCCCAGCTGTTCGAGGCCGCGACGCAGGGGCTCGTGCTCTTTATCGTGATGCTGATCGCGGTGGCCGTTCTCGGCATGCGCCGCCCCGGCATGCTCGCAGGCATCTTCGCGATCGGTTACGCCGTGGCGCGGATCTTCTGCGAGTTCTTCCGCGAGCCGGATCCGCAGATCGGCTTCCTGATGGGCGACTGGCTGACCATGGGGATGCTGCTCTCGCTGCCGCTTGCGCTGGCCGGGATCGTGGCGATCATCGCCGCGCGGCGCGGGCTGACCGGGCCGGGTGATCCGCCCCCGGCGAAGGCCGGATCGGCGTGAGCGCGCCGGCCACCCCTCTGGCGCGCGAGATCGCCCGGATGATCGCCCTCGACGGGCCGATCACGGTCGAGCGCTATATGGGTTTGTGCCTGGCACATCCGCAATACGGCTACTACATGACCCGCGACCCGCTCGGGCTCGAGGGTGATTTCATCACCGCGCCGGAAATCAGCCAGATGTTCGGCGAACTCGTCGGGCTCTGGGCCGCGCAGGTCTGGCTGGATCGCGGCGCCCCGGCGCCGGTGCAGATCATCGAGCTCGGGCCCGGTCGCGGCACGCTGATGCGCGATGCCCTGCGTGCCGCGGCCGTGGCGCCGGGTTTTCTCGACGCAGCACAGGTGCATATGGTCGAGACCAGCCCCGTCCTGATCGACCGCCAGCGGGACACGCTTGCGCGCGCGCCGGTGCCCTGCATCTGGCACACGGCACTCGATACGGTGCCCGAGGGGCCAGCCATCGTCATCGCCAATGAATTCTTCGACGCCCTGCCGCTGCGGCAATTCGTGCGCGCTGAAGGTGCCTGGCGCGAGCGGCTGGTGGGGCTCGCCGATGACGGTTCGCTGTGTTTCGGGCTCGCGCGCGAGGCCACGCCCGAAATCACCGTCGCGGGGCGCGAAGGGGCGGTGGTCGAATGGCCGATGGCGGGGATCGCCCAGATGCGTGCGCTTGCCGCGCGCATCGCCCGCGATGGCGGTGCGGCGCTCGCCATCGATTACGGCCATATCCGCTCCGGTCTCGCCGATACGCTGCAGGCGATCCGCAATCACGGTTTCACCGATGTCCTCGCCGAGCCCGGCGAGGCGGATGTCACGGCGCATGTCGATTTCGCCCAGCTCGCCGCCGCTGCGCAGAGCGCCGGCGCGCAGACAGAGCCGGTCGTGACCCAGGGCAACTTCCTGCGCGCATTGGGAATCGATGCCCGCAAAGCCGCGCTCGCCGCCGCCGCGCCCGAGCGCGAAGCGGAAATCGAAGCCGCGCGGGCGCGTCTCGTCGATGCGACGCCGGAAGCGATGGGAGGGCTTTTCAAGGTGCTGGGCCTGCGCCGGCGCGACGATCCGGCCCTGCCCGGTTTCGCCTGAGCGTGCAGGCGCCAACCATATGCGACGACGGGGGGATTTGCCCGCGCCGCATGCTCGCCTACAATGCCGCAGAGGAAATCGTCGATACGGGGATCACGCCGGATGTCAGTCTTGCCGGATTACACCAGGGTCGCCTACGCGCCCACCGCAATACCCGCCCGCGATATCGCGGATGCGGCTGTCTGGACGACGCCGGAAGAGATCGCGGTCAAGCCGGTCTATGGCCCGCAGGATCGTGACGGCCTGCCGGGGGTCGACAGCTTCCCCGGCATCGCGCCCTATCTGCGCGGGCCCTATCCGACGATGTATGTCAACCAGCCCTGGACCATCCGGCAATATGCCGGGTTCTCCACGGCGGAGGATTCGAACGCGTTCTACCGGCGCAACCTCGCCGCCGGGCAGAAGGGGCTCTCGGTCGCCTTCGATCTCGCCACCCATCGCGGCTATGATTCGGACCATCCGCGAGTCTCCGGCGATGTCGGCATGGCGGGGGTCGCGATC
>PXAW01000573.1 GCA_003567055.1 Hyphomicrobiales bacterium | reverse complement strand
TCCGGCGGGCGGTCCTGCCCCGTATCGCCTTTCCCCTCCGGCTTGCCCTCCGGCTTGTTCTGCGGCTGCTCCTTGACCAGCCGCGCGAAGCGCCGGCGCAGCATCTCGCGCATCATGGCGAAATCGTCGCCGGCGGTGACCTTCTCCACCGGCATGTTGAAGGTGCGGTAATGCGTCTTCATGAAGCCGCCGGCGCCGGCGACGATCATCGCGCCCACCGCATTGGCGCCCTGGATATGCGAATTGTCGTAGACCTCGATCCGGCGCGGGCTGCGTGCGAGCCCCAGCGCATCGGCGCTGAGATCGAGCAGGCGCTGTTGCGAGGCGGTCTCCGACAGACGCCGGCCGATCGCCTCCTTCGCATTGCGCTCGGCATTCTCGACGATCTGGCGCCGCTCGCCGCGCCTGGGCGTGGCCACATCCACCTTGTGGCCGGCGCGCACCGCGAGCGCGGCTGCGACCACCTCGCGCTCGGGGCAATCATGCGAGAGCAGGATCTGCTTCGGCGGCGGCTTGTCGGAATAGAACTGCACGAGGAAGGCGGTGAGCACTTCCTCGACGCTCATCGACTTGTCGGCCTTGGGGAAATAGGCGCGGTTGCCCCAGTTCTGCCAGTTGCGGAAGAAGAACACCTCGACGCAGAACTGCCCGCCCTCCTCCGCAATGGCGACGACATCGGCCTCCTCCACGCTCTGCGTGTTCACCCCCTGGCTCGACTGGATGGCCGAGAGCGCGGCCAGACGGTCGCGATAGCGCGCCGCCCGCTCGAATTCGAGCGCGTCCGACGCCTCCTGCATTTCGGCCGAAAGGCGCTCCTTCACCCGTGAGCTCTTGCCGGAGAGGAAGTCCACCGCCTCGCGGGTGAGCGCTGCGTAATCATCCGGCGCTATCTCGCCGGTACAGGGGCCGGCGCAGCGCTTGATCTGGTAGAGCAGGCAGGGGCGGGAGCGATTGTCGAAATAGGAATCCGAGCAGGTGCGCAGGAGGAAGGCGCGCTGCAACGCCGTCATCGTGCGGTTGACTGCCCAGACGCTGGCGAAGGGGCCGAAATAGCGTCCCTTGCGGTTGCGCGCACCGCGATGCTTGGTCAGCTGCGCCCCGCGCTCATCCTCGGTGACGAGGATATAGGGCAGCGATTTGTCGTCGCGCAGGAGCACGTTGTAGCGCGGGCGCAACTGCTTGATCAGATTGGCTTCGAGCAGCAACGCCTCGGATTCCGTGCCCGTGGTCACGAATTCCATCTGCGCCGTCTCGGTGATCATCCGGATGATGCGGTTGGAATGGCCCTGGCCGCGCGCATAGGAGCCGACGCGGTTCTTCAGGCTCTTCGCCTTGCCGACATAGAGCACCTCGCCCTGCGCATCGATCATGCGATAGACGCCCGGCGCGTTGGGCAGCGTCGCCCAGAACCGGCGAATCACCTCCATGCCGGTATCGACCTTGCCCGTCCCGACCTGACCGGTCTCTGTCGCATCCTCCGGCACCACGCCTTGCGCAGCGGTTTCCTGCTCGGGCGCGGCGATGCGCGAATCGGCCTGGGGCGTGTCACGGGTTCCGGTCATGAGGCAGATGTAGGCGATGCGCCGGCGCGGGGAAAGATGGTGTGCCGTGTCGGGACGGCCACGCTGACATGCCCATGCCGGAAAGCCGGCATCGCGACTCGGAAGCGTGCGAGCATGGCACAATGTTGCCCATGATTAATAATCAATAAATATATCGTAAAAATACTTCTTCCACAAATATATCCCAGAGCGAATTAAATCATTCTTGCTCGGGAACAATGCATTCTTTATTTTTGTTAAATATTCGCTGGGTGACGCAGAATATCGACGGGTGGAGGTGGTAATGTGGATATTCGATCTCTGGCGCTGGCGCGTATCGCGGCGCCGCGTTGCAGCCGAGGCCAATCGGTTGCTCGCAAAACACGGTGTGCGCGCCTTCTTCCGCGCACATGAGAGCGCCTGGTCGGCCCGGGGAGAGGGCCGGGACCGGGAGGCGCGGTTTCACCGGGAAGTCTGCTACGCGATCGCGCGGCACATGCAGCGGCGCGCGGTGCTCGAAGCCCTGTTTGCACCAAAGGGCGTGCAGACATACGGGCATTACGGCGTGCACGAGGTAAACAGCACCGAAGCGATGCAGGCCGTGCATGCCCGCTTGCTGCGCGACTTCGCCTGAGCGCGACATCCCGGGCTGGCATCCCGCCTGACAGGCGCCGTTTCGCGCAGACGAGGTTGGGAGCGGCAATGGTTGCGCCGGCGGGGCGCCCCGGCTTACCAAGAGCGAAAGCGGTCGGCTGGTGCCGGCTCCGCACCGATATCTGATTGAGGACAAAGCCATGCTCGATTCCAGCGCAAAAGGCGTCTACGTCATCGCCCCCACCCCCTTCCATGATGATGGCCGCGTCGACGACGCCTCCATCGACCGGATGACGGATTTCTTCCTCGAGGCGGGCTGCACCGGGATCACGGCGCTCGGGATGATGGGCGAGGCCCCCAAGCTCGACGGCGAGGAAGCCCGCGCCATCGCGAACCGCATCATCAAGCGTGCCGGCGACACGCCGGTGGTGATCGGCGTCTCCGCCCCCGGTTTTGCAGCCATGCGTACGCTCTCGCGTTCGGTGATGGATGCGGGCGCTGCCGGCGTGATGATCGCCCCGCCCTCCTCGCTCAAGACGGACGACCAGATCGTCAATTATTATGCCCAGGCGATCGAGGCGATCGGCTCCGATATTCCCTTCGTGATCCAGGACTTTCCGCTCGCCATCGGCGTCGTGATGACGCCCGGCGTGATCCGCCGGATCGTGCAGGACAACCCCTCCGCCGTGATGCTCAAGCACGAGGACTGGCCGGGCCTCGAGAAGATCTCGGCCCTGCGCGGCTTCGAGGATGACGGCTCCATGCGCCACATCTCGATCCTGTGCGGCAATGGCGGGCTGTTCCTCGATTTCGAATGCGAGCGCGGCGCGGACGGCGCCATGACGGGCTATGCCTTCCCGGATATGCTGGTCGATGTCGTGCGGCTCTCGCAGGCGGGCAAGCGCGACGAGGCGCATGACCTGTTCGATGCGCATCTGCCGATGATCCGCTACGAGCAGCAGCAGGGCGTCGGCCTCGCCGTGCGCAAATATGTGCTGCAACGGCGCGGCATCATCGCCTCGCAGGCCCAGCGCAAGCCCGGAGCGGCGATCTCCGCGAAGGCCCGCGCCGAGGTCGATTATCTTCTCGCACGCCTCGCGAAGCACGATCCGCGCGCCGGCAAGCTTGTCGGCTGATCGCGGAAACGCCGTGAACAAGCGACCGGCGGCGTATCACCGCCGGTCGCAAGCGCAGATCACTGCGAGAGCATGATTTCGGAATGCGGCCCGACGCCCTCGGGGACGGGCACATCTGTCGCGGCGTAATCCGTGTTGAGCACCAGCCGCGAGTTGTTGGCAATCTCGATTTCGCGCGCCACGACGACGGTATAGGCGGAATCTCCGGCGACGGGCTGATCGGCATCGATCAGGAGCATCGATTTGGGCAGATAGATCGTGCCGAGCAGGGTGCGCGCATTGTTCGAGCTGATCCGGAATGTTGCGTCGCCGCCTGATCCGGCCTCGATGAAGAGGATGCCGGCAAAGTCTCCTCTGCGACTAGCGGAGAGGTTGAGGGTGGAATCGGGACCGAATTCAGCACCGGCACCATCATGAAAAACGAAGGTGACATCGTCTCCCGTAACGCGTGCACCGTCTGTAACCTGCAATCCTTCACCACTTATGTGATAGATTCCGGGATGAAAGTTGATCGGTGCCGAGCTGCTTATTTCCAGCCCGCCGCAATATCGGCCGGGAGAGAGCGTCTGGTTGCCCGTGACTTTGTACGGCTCCGCGTCGACGTTGCCGCAGGACGAAGACGGTATCCGATGGACCAGCGGATCGCCAATGCGCGGGCACCCGGTCACGGGGCCCGGACTGGTCGAGCCGCCATTGGAGGAAACACCT
>PXAW01000353.1 GCA_003567055.1 Hyphomicrobiales bacterium | reverse complement strand
GTTGATTGTTTGTTTGTTTGTTTTGTTACTCCATTGTGTTTCTTTTCTCTAATATGGAACAATAAGAGTACCAAAAAAACCCAAAGATATTTTGGTCATGACCCGAGCAGAGGTCGAGCGCAAAAAGAACGTGGTCAGTTCCCTCGTTTGTGAAGCGCTGCGTCAGGGTGGCCGGGCTGTCCTTCTGGAGCTGGGCGAGATCGAGATCGATGAGATGCGCGTAGAGCGCGCTCTGCATATCCGCCTCGACGCGGCAGACGACCACATTGGTCAGGACGACCTGCCCGTAGAGCGCGAATCCCTTGATTGAGGTCACCACGATGACGACGAGCGGCCCCCAGTAGAGGATGTCCATGTTGCGCATGTCGAGCGCGTCGAAGGCCTCGCGGATCAGGAGCGGATACAGGCTCGTGGCGGCACCGCCGATGACGATCAGGATCATGATGAAGCCGAGGCTGCGCTTGTGCTGCGCCACGCGCTCGCGCCAGAGGCGTTTGAGCAGCGCCACGGTATCGCTGTCGAGGGTAAGGGCTTTGCGCGCCATGCAGTCTCTCTCGCGGTCTCTCGTCATTGTCGTCGCGCGCGCCCCGAATGCGTGCGTCGCGCGGCGGCTTTAGCATGTGACGGAGCGCGTCGCACCTCCTGATCGCGCTCGATGCTTGATCTCGCAGGTCGCGAAGCGACCGTATCGAATGAACAACGCGCCTTTGGCCTGATTGAACGCCAAAGCGCAGCCGTCTGCTTGATCCCGCTGCGGCATCCGGATACTGGTCGAAGAGGTTGAATTCGCGCCATGCGACAAGGCGTACGCAGCACGCGAAAGCCGCCGGCGATTAGCCGTCACCAGAAAGCCCCTGTGATGACTTCTCCTTCGACATTGGTGCCGCGCAATCCGTGGATCGTTCTGTTCTGTGCGGCGACGATCGTCACGATCGCCATGGGGATACGCCAGTCATCGGGGCTGTTTCTGCGCCCGATCGAGCTCGATATCGGCGTGGGGCGCGAGGCGTTCGGGCTGGCCATCGCGATACAGAATCTCATCCTCGGCCTGGCCCAGCCCGTCGTCGGTGCGCTGGCCGACAGGTACGGAGCAGGCCGTATCGCCGCCCTTGGCGGGTTGCTCTACGCGATCGCCCTCGTCCTGGCATCGATGATCGCCGGCGCGGTCGGGCTCAACCTGACCCTCGGGTTCATGGTGGGCTTCGCGATGACGGGTGTGACCTTCGTCGTTGCCATCGGAGCGGCGGTCCGGGCCGTGCCGCCCGAGCGGCGGGGGCTCGCGACCGGGATCGTGACGGCGGGTGGATCGTTCGGGCAGTTTCTCCTCGTCCCGTTCTCCCAGGCCCTGATCGAGAGCTTCGGATGGCGTGATGCGCTCCTGATCCAGGCGGGCCTTGCGGCCATGCTCGTGCCGCTCGCAATCGGCATTGCCGGGCGCCCCAAGGCGCCGGAAGCTGCGAATATTCCGGTGCAGAGCTTTGGGGAAGCGCTGCGCGAAGCTTCCGGCCATTCGGGTTTCTGGCTGCTGACGGCGGGTTTCTTCGTCTGCGGCTTCCACGTCACCTTCATCGGTACGCATCTGCCGGCATTCCTGTCCGACCGGGGCCTCGATCCCGCCGTCGGTGCGCGCGCGCTCGCGCTGGTCGGTCTGTTCAACATTTTCGGGTCCTACGTGTTCGGCATAATGGCCGACCGCTGGCGCAAGAAGAAGGTGCTGGCGGGGATCTATTTTGCGCGTGCGCTCGTCATGGCGGTGTTCCTGAGCGTGCCGTTCACGCCGTTATCGGCCACGCTGTTTGCCTGCGCCATCGGTTTCCTCTGGCTCGGAACGGTGCCCCTGACGAGCGGTCTCGTCGCGCAGATCTTCGGTGTGCGCTACATATCGATGCTGTTTGGAACAGTCTTTCTGGCCCATCAGGTGGGTGCGTTCCTCGGCGCCTGGGGCGCGGGCTACGTCTTCGCCATGACGGGTTCCTACGATATCGTCTGGCAGATTTCCATCGGTGTTGCCATTCTCGCGGCGCTGATCCATCTTCCGATCAGGGACGCGCCGATTGCGCGACTGGAAGGTGCACGATGATCAATGCCGGTCTCTTTCTCTCCGTCGCCGGCGGCATCGGGGCATTGTCCGGCGGATGGTTGCTCTGGGAGGCCTACGGGCCTCTGATCGCCTTCGACGCGCTGATGTCGTGGTGTCTGTGACGCTGCCCGTCGACCGGTGCCGTGCCGGCGCTTCCACAATGCTGCGCGAGCGGCTAATCAGACGCGATGAAACCTGCTCCGACCCGTAATCCGGCCACGCCGATCCTGATCGCCGGCCCCACCGCTTCCGGAAAGTCGGCGCTGGCGCTGACGCTCGCGCGGGCGCTGGACGGCGTGGTGATCAATACCGATTCGATGCAGGTTTATGCCGATCTGCGGGTCCTGACCGCGCGCCCGTCGCCGGAGGAGGAGGCGGCCGCGCCGCACCGGCTCTATGGCAGCGTGGACGGGGCCGTGAACTATTCCGTCGGGCGCTGGCTCGCCGATGCGAGCGAAATCCTGGCCGAGACCCGCGCTGCCGGCCGGGTGCCGATCTTCGTCGGCGGTACGGGGCTGTATTTCAAGGCACTGATTGCGGGATTATCGGCGATTCCGCCGGTTCCCGAGGCCGTGCGTGCGGGCTTGCGGGAGACGTTCGCCGACAGGCCCGCGCCGGATCTGCATGCCGTCCTGGCAGAGCGCGATCCGGAGGCGGGCGCGCAGATCCAGCCCAATGACCGCCAGCGCATCATGCGCGCGCTCGAGGTCATGGAAGCGACGGGGCGCTCGATCGTCACATTCCGCGATGCCCGTGAGCCGGGCCCGCTGACGGGTGAGCCGGTCGCCCGGCTGTTTCTGGCGCCGGAGCGCGATACTCTGCGCGCCCGCATCGATGCCCGTTTTGATGCAATGATCGAAGCCGGCGCCCTCGACGAGGTCGCCCGGCTCGCCGCGCGCAATCTCGACCCGGCCCTGCCGGTGATGCGCGCCCACGGCGTACCGGGGCTGATCGCTCATCTGCGCGGGGAGATGGCGCTTGCGGATGCGATCGCGCGCGGCAAGGCGGATACGCGTGCCTATGCCAAGCGTCAGTTCACCTGGTTTCGCAACGTGTTGCCGGGCTGGTCCTGGTGCGATCCCGAGGCGGCGATGGCGCAGGCGCAGGCCGATCCGCGCGGCCTGATCGCGCTCGAGCAGGCGAAGGTGGCGCCGCAGGGCTGAGCGGAAATATCAGTCGAAACCGGGATTTTTTTACGGCCAAGTTCGAACGGAACGGGGCAGGGCGCGTTTGTGGGGCAAGTTCGATCCATCATCACCATGGAGTGATTACGATGAAACCGCTTGCCATTGCATCCGTATCCGCCTTCGCGCTGCTGCTCGCCGCCTGTGGCGACGACCAGACTGCGCAGCAGAACGGGGATCTCGTCGAAGGCGATACCGCCTTCATGGAACAGGAAGCAGATCCCGGCCCCGCGCCGCAGCCGGGCACGCCGCCCGACAGCGTTGCGGGTGAGCCTGCCGGCGGCCAGATGGGATCGCCGGTCATGCCCGGTGAGGAAGAGGGCGCCGGTACGGCCACCACCGAATCGCCGCCGATCCAGCCGGAGGCAGATCCCGACGAGCGCCTCCTCGCCGAGGAAGGGCCGGGCGAACGCGGCGTCGACGAGACCGGCAGCATCCCCGATCAGGCGGGTGTGAATATCGAGCCGGGGATCTATGAATCCGGGCTCGCGACCATGCAGATCGAGCCGGATGGATCCTATGTCATCGAATTGAATGCGCAGGGTGAAGATCTTGCCGGGACGGATCGTCTCGAAGGCAATGTTCTCGCTGCCGCGCCGATGCAGGATACACCGGCAGAGCAGGACGCGAATTGCCTGTTCTCGAACGAAGCCGGCGGCCTGCGCGTCACCGCAGCCGACCCGTCCTGCGCTTTCCTCGATGGTGAGACCTTCCGCCG
>PXAW01000057.1 GCA_003567055.1 Hyphomicrobiales bacterium | reverse complement strand
GGGACGAAGGTCGCCGCGCCGGTTGGGTCGACACCTTCGAGCCGCGTGATCAGAAACGTGCCCGCCGCCACGCCGATCAGGGCGAAGGCCGCCACCACGAGAATGCGGCCCAGCCAGTGCAGCGCCTTGACCGGCGAGGTCAGCAGCAATTCGAGAATGATCGGGAACAGGCAGAACAGCGTCACCGCGATCGCGACCGTCAGCGCGGCCCAGAGCCCCGACGGCCCCATCACGAAGCTCGTGACGATGGCGAAGAGGATGAAGGCCAGGGCGAAGACTGCGAGCCCGGCGCGCAACTCATCGCGGATTTCTTCCGTGACCTTGAACATGCCCGGCCCTCCTGCTCTCTCGTTTCGACCGTATTCGACCCGAGCCTTGCCCGCCTGTCAATCTGCGGCAAAGGGCGAAAACAGCCGCGCGACTTCCTCGTAGACGCCGCGCTTGAACGGGATGATCAATCCGGGCGTGGCGGCGAGCTTCTCCCAGCGCCATTCATCGAATTCCGGCTTGTGGCCGGCGGGGCTCGCAATGTCGATCTCGTCATCGCTGCCCTCGAACCGGAAGGCGAACCATTTCTGCGTCTGCCCGCGATAGCGCCCGCGCCAGGCGCGCCCTGCGACATCGCCCGGCAAATCGTAAGCGAGCCAGTGCGGCGCCTCTGCCAGGAGCGAGACGCTGGAGGCGTTGGTCTCCTCGAACAATTCACGCCGCGCGGCGGTGAGCGGGTCTTCGCCGGGATCGATACCGCCCTGCGGCATCTGCCAGGCATAGGTCTGATCGACATGCTCGGGCCCGGCGGAAGCGAAGCGCCGCCCGATGAAGACGTATCCTGCCGGGTTGAACAGCGCGACGCCGACACACGGACGATAAGCCGGATCCTGCGCCGGATCGACATTCTTCACATCCACGGGCTTTCAGCCTCCCACTTCCTCGGAAAACGCTGCGGAAACCGGCACCAGCGTGATACCGCGCCCGGCGGCGCCACGCGCCCAGGCCTCGATCCGCGCAATCGTGATCGGCAAGGCCGATGCCGTCGCCATGGCAAACCCGCGCTCGCGCGCCTGCTCCTCCAACCTGCCGAGCATATCGTCGATCGCCTCCTGCTGCGCCACCACATCGAGCAGGATGCCGGCGCGCGCCACCGGCACATCGGCGGCCCGTGCCAGCGCGCTGATCTGCGCGCGCGAAGATGCGCCGTCATCGACGATGCCGAGGCCACGCCGCGCCAGATCGGCGATGATCGGCTCCAGCGCCTCGCGCTCGGCGGTGAAGCGCCCGCCCATGAAATTGACGATCCCGGTATAGCCGGTGAAACGCCCCATCACCCAATGCAGGTTCTCGAGATTGGCCTCTGCCCCCGCCTCGACCGTGAGCGTATGCGGGCCCGGATCGTTCTGGGGGTAATCGAAGGGCTGCATCGGCACCTGCAGCATCACCTCATGCCCGGCATTGCGCGCCCGCGCGACGAGGCGATCCAGATCGCCGCCATAGGGCGCGAAAGCGAGGGAGATATCCGGCGGCAGCCGCGTGATCGCATCGCCCGTGACGGACTGGCTGATGCCGAGCCCGGTCACGAGAATCGCGACACGCGCCGGCGCACCGGCGCTGCCCGGCGGCATGGGGCGGGCATAAACCTCGACCGGGCGGGCGCCGTCATCACCGATGCGCGGCAGGGCGCCGTAACGGCTTTGCTCGACGAGCCGCTGATCAGGCGCCGGATCAAGGGCGCTGACGGGCTCCGAGGCCTCGCGCGGCGATCGCCGATCCTGATCGGCGCGGCTGCGCATGTCGCGCGCTTCATCGGGGATCGAGATGATGATCGACTGACCGGCCCCCGACCCGTCGGGCCGCACCACGGTGACGCCGCTGGAACTGTCCTCGATGACACCGGGGCTGCCGGGCCGGTCACGCGGCACCTCCGCGATGCGCGCGCCTCCCGTTGGCTCATCGGTGAGATCGCGTGTCGCCTCCGCGATCCCGGTCTCGATCGGCACCACCGCATGCGGCTCGCCACCGAGCGGGTCGTCGGTTATCAGCAGGAAGAGACCCACAAAGCCGATCGCCAGGGCCAGCACCGCACCGAGGATCCCTGCCCAGGGCACGCGCGATGCCACGCCGCGCCCGCTGCCGGAACGGCGCGCGCCGGTGAGCGGCTTCGTCAGATCATCCGCTGCGGCCATGCTCTCGCAAGTCCCCTTCTCCGCGCCGCCCTACCGGACATCGCGAATCAGTTGTAATGCGCACTACTCTTCAGCAATTCGCCCGCAAGGTCGAGGGCGATTGAAACGGCGAGCCGCCGCCATATCTCCCGAAAGGGTCGAAGCGCGGAGACGGAGCATGACAAAGCGGACGCGCATCATCCTCGCCTGCGGCTTCGTGGGCCTCGGTCTGGTCATGACCTATTTCCTCTTTGCCGGGCTGGCCATGCATCGCGGGGCGAGCGATACGCTGCGCGTCGGGCCGCTCGCAGAACAGCTCGCACCTGAGACCCGCCCGGTCGATCCGCGGGAACTCGGCTATCGCGGCGACCCGCAGGAAGCATTCGGCCTGCCCTTCGAGACCATCACCATAGACGGCGAGCTCGGCCCCGCCGAGACCTGGTACGTGCCAGGCACGCGCGGCGATGGCGATCTCGTCGCGATCTATGTCCACGGCGTCGCCGGTGCCCGCGAGGACGGGTATCGCCATCTCGGGCTGCTGCACGGCGCGGGGATCGCGACGGCGCTGATCAGCTACCGCAACGATGAAGCCGCGCCGGCATCGCCGGACGGGCATTACGCCTTCGGCATCACCGAATGGCGCGATCTGGAGAGTGTCGTGGTCGCCATGCGCGAACGTGGTTACGAGCGCGTGCTGCTCGTGGGTGAATCCATGGGTGGAGCGATCGTCGGGCAGTTCCTGCGCCGCTCGGCACAAGCCGAACACGTGGCCGGCATCGCACTGGATGCCCCCGCCCTCGACTTTCGCGCCACGCTCGCCTTTATCGGAGGCCGGGCCGGGGCGTTGTTCCCGCATCTGGTCACCGAAGTGGCGATGGCGATGTTCAGGCTGGAGGGTCCGGTCGATCTCTCACAGGCGGATGTGCGCGCCGAGATCGTGAATTTCGACGGGCCGCTCTTCATCGCCCATGGCACGGGCGACACGGTCGTCCCGGTCTCGATCACCGACGGGATCGTCACCCGCCGCCGGGGCATGACCTTCCTCCTGCGCAGCGGTGGCGACCACCTTTTGAGCTACATCGAAGACCCGGAGCGTTACGCGCGGGTCTTCGACGGATTTCTCGGCGCGTTTGAATGAGGGGAAAGCGCCTCAGGCGCCTTCGCCACTCGCGGTCTTGGTGGATGCTGCTTTCGTCGAGCCGGATTTGGACGTCTTTGAAGCGGTTTTGGCGGTCGCAGCCTTGCTCTTCGCTGCCGGCTTCCTGGTCGCCGGCTTCTTGGCCGCCGCCGGCTTCTTGGCCGTGGTGGCCTTGCTCGTCGAGGCCTTGCTGGCCGACTTGCTCGCAGCCTTCTTGCTACCCGCCTTGCCACCTTTCGCGCCGCCCTTGCTGGCCTGTTTGGCGCGGATCAGCTCGATCGCCTTTTCGAGATCGATGCCCTCGGCTTCGAGCCCTTTCGGCAGCGTCGCATTGGTCTTGCCGTCGGTGACATAGGGGCCGTAGCGGCCGGATTTGACGACGATGGGCTTGTCGCTCTCGGGATCCTTGCCGAGCTCGCGCCCCGGATCGCCGCCGCCGCGCCGGCCCGGGCCCTGCGTCTCCTTGGTGACGATCAGATCGATGGCGCGGTTTGCGCCGATCGACAGGATTTCATCGTCACGCCCGATATTCGCGTAGGTGCGCTGATGCTGCACGTAAGGCCCGTAGCGCCCGATCCCGGCCATGATCGGCTCGCCGGTCTCGGGGTGTTTGGCGACCTCGCGGGGCAGCGAGAGCAGGCCGAGCGCGAGGTCGAGATCGACATCGCCCGGCGAAGTGCCCTTGGGGATGGAGGAGCGCTTGGGC
>PXAW01000264.1 GCA_003567055.1 Hyphomicrobiales bacterium | reverse complement strand
TCGAAGACGGGGGTGATATTCAGATCCATCCGCTCCGGGCCGAGCTTGATCTTGGCCCGCCAGGGCAGGTTCTTCGGGTCGGCCACGATGGCGCGCTGGTGCTCCGGGCGGGCGTGGAAGATATCGAACGAGCTGCCGATGATCTTTTCCGGATCGAGGCCCTTCGGCAAGTGTTCGCGGATGCGTTTCAGTGTTTCGATGCTGGTGCGGTTGGCATGGGTGATGATGCCGGTCTGCGGATCGAGGGCGAGAATATTGACCGGGAGGTTGTCCGCCAGAACGGCGAAGGACAACGTATTTTCCGTAAGGGAAGTGGGGTCGTGTTCCAGATTTTCCCTGCGCTTGGGGCGCAGGAGTTTGAATACTGCCATGATGATTCCCCCATCAATCTGCGCCTATCGTTCTTCATCAAGGGCAGATGCGTTCTTTGTGCGAATAATCGCGTTTTCATGTATCAAAGAGTTTGCATATGGCAGCTTTCTGAATCGTTAAAACTTTTGTTGAGTCGCTAAATACCAAGCAATTGACTATCCTCACAAAACACAACTCTGAATTCAATTTCAAGAATTCTGAATACAGTTTACTTGACATAAGGTTGTGTTTTTATATCGACGCTGGATTGGCGGCAATCGATAGTGGAATTTCCTTGCCTGAATGCATAGATTACTTTGCGACTTTGCTCATGTAGATTTTACATCGACAATATGTGAACCAAATTCGGCCCGGTTCTGTCGAGCCCGAGCAAAATGTCGCCCCGGCCAGCGCCCCCGGCTGCCGGAGACGACGGTTCCCGGCGGCGGGAAGGAGAATTGGCGTGGAAAACCTGATCTTGCGGGCCTTCTCGCAGGAGGCGCGCGGATTCCTCGATGAACACGCACTCACCCTTCCGGTTGCGGCGGGGGAGGTGCTCTACGCCGACAAGGCGCTCTTCACCCATGCCGTCTTCCCGCGCAGCGGCGTGATCTCGTTGATGGGCCGGCGTGAGAACGGAACGCAGGCGGAGAAGGCAGCCATCGGCAATGAGGGCTTTCTCGGCCTCGCGGTAATCCTCGGGACGGGCTATTCGCTGAGCAGTTCCGTGGTGCGGGTGGCCGGCGAGGTGACCTATATTCCGATGTCGGCCATGCATGAGGCCGGGCAGCGCTTCGCCTGCTTCAGGCTGATCATGATGCGCTATGCGCAGTCACTCGTGGTGCAGTTGATGGAATCGGTGATCAGCACGCGCCTCGATCAGGCCGAGGCGCAGGTGGTGAACTGGCTGCTTTTCACCAATCGCCGCATGCATGGCGCGTCTTTCGTACTGACGCAGGATTCGCTGGCCGAGGCGCTCGGTATCCGACGCGTGACGGTCGGTGCCGTCTGGACGAAGCTCAAGCGCGAAGGCATCATCAGCTATTCACGCGGTCACATGCTGATCAGGGATGTGAAGGCCCTGGAGGCACATGCCAGTGAAAGCTATGGCCGTACGCTCGATGCCTTCGCCTGGCAGGTTGCGGCGCACGACACATAGTGCTTCTCACGGCACGTCCGGGCGTTTCGGTGTCTGCGATGTCTGCCCGCCCTTGCGACCGGCCTGGGAAGCCAGTTCGCGATTCTGGGCGAAGGAGCGCTTGCCCGCAGGCACGCTCTGCCCGCCCTTGCTGGCAATCTCGCGCTGCTTCTCCGGACTCATCGACGCAAAACCACGCTTCGACGTTTTCTTATCCGCCATCATGATCCTCCAAACGGCGACGCCCCGGGCGATAAACTGCCGAGGTCGCCCGGAGGTTCCAGAGGCGGAGGTCATTTCATGATGAATGCCCGGCGCAGGCGAGGGCGAAGGCGTAGACGAGGGCGGTTTCCTCCAGCTGCCGGAAGCGCCCCGAGACGCCGCCATGGCCGGCATCCATGTTGGTGCGCAGGAGGACCGGCCCGCCGCCGGTCATCGTCGCGCGCAGCCGCGCCACCCATTTCGCCGGCTCCCAGTAAGTCACGCGTGGATCGGAGAGGCCGGCCAGGGCCAGGATCGGCGGATAGGCTTGCGCGGTGATCGCGTCATAGGGCGAATAGCTGCGGATCAGATCGAAGGCCTCCCGGCTTTCGATCGGATTGCCCCATTCCGGCCATTCCGGCGGCGTCAGCGGCAGCTCGGCATCGAGCATGGTGTTGAGCACATCGACGAAGGGCACATCCGCGAGAATGCCGGCGAACATGCCGGGATCCATGTTGGCGACCGCCCCCATCAGCATGCCACCGGCGCTGCCGCCATGGGCGACGATCGCCCCGCGCCGGGTGAAGCCCTCATCGGTGAGGGTTTGCGCGCAGGCGAGGAAATCTGTGAAGGTGTTGGGCTTGTGTTCGCGCTTGCCGCTCTCGTACCAGTGCCAGCCCTTCTCGGTGCCGCCGCGTATATGGGCGATGGCGTAGACGAAGCCGCGATCGACCAGCGAGAGGATGCTGGTGCGAAAGCTCGCCGGCATGGCAATGCCGTAGGCGCCATACCCGTAGAGCAGGCAGGGCGCGGGGCCGGCATCGAGCGCATCGCGGCGATGGATCAGCGAGATCGGGACGCGCGCGCCATCGGGCGCCTGCGCGAAGATGCGGCGGGTGACGTAGTCGTCGGGATCGTGCCCGCTCGGCACGTCCTGTGTCTTGCGCAGGACGCGCGCACGCGAGCCCATGTCGTAATCCCAGACCTGCGCCGGCGTCGTCAGCGAGGAATAGCCGAAGCGCAGAGTGTCGGTGTCGTACTCGAAGCCCGGCTGGATCGAGAGGGAAAACGCTTCCTCTTCGAAGGCGATGATGTGTTCCTCGCCGCTCTCCCATTCACGGATGACGATGCGCGGATTGGCGTCCTCGCGTTCCAGCCGGGCCAGATGGCGGGCGAAGGGGAGGGCGGAGGTGATCATCACGCCCTTGCGATGCGGGACGAGATCGCGCCAATGCGCGCGTTCCGGCGTGGCGAGCGGCGCGGTGACGATGCGGAAATCCTCGGCGCCACCGGCATTCGTGGTGATGACGAGGCGCTCTCCCGCGTGGTGATGCTCGACATCGTAGAGCATGCCCGTCTCGCGGGCCGCGACCAGCTGCGGGGGCGCATCGGGCGCCTCCAGGTCGATCAGCCGCGCCTCGCTCGTTTCGTGATCGGCGATGCCGATGACGGCGAAGCGCCCGGAGCGGGTTTCGTCGAGGGAGACGAACCAGCCGGGTTCCGGCTCCTCGTGGACGAGGCTGTCGGCGCTCTCCGGCGTGCCCAGCACGTGGTGCTTGACGCGGACCGGACGGTGATTGTCGTCGCGCTCAACGTAGAAGAAGCTCTTGCCGTCGCGGGCCCAGACGAGATCGCCGGCAGCCTCTGTTACGGTATCGGCGTGATCGGTCCCGGTCTGTGCATCGCGGATGCGGATTGTATAGCTCTCCGAACCCTCGGTATCGCTCGACCAGGCGATGAGCCGGTGATCGGGGCTGTGATCGACGCCGCCGAAGGCGAAATAGGCGTGGCCTTCGGCGAGCGCGTCGCCGTCGAGCAGCAGCGTCTCCGCGCCGTCATCGCGCGGTGCGCGGCAATAGAGCGGGTGCTCGCCGCCCTCGCGAAAGCGCCGGTAATAGGCGAAACGCCCGTGAGGCGCCGGGACGGAGGAATCATCCTCCTTGATCCGCCCGCGCATCGCCGCGCGCAGGGTCTCGCGCAGGGCGGCGAGCGGCGCAGTGACGCTCTCGGTATGGGCGTTCTCCGCCTCGAGATGCGTGCGGACCGGCGCGGGGAGGGTGGCGGGATCGTCGAGCACCTCGCGCCAGTTCTCGGCTCGCAGCCAGGCATAATCGTCGCGAAGCGCAACGCCATGCACATGGGTCCCCTGCTCCCGCCGCTCCGCAACGGGAGGCTCGGCCTGCGCCAAATTGATGCTCATTCTTCGTCCGGAATGAAATCGAGGGCGTGGCCGTTCATGCAGTAGCGCAGGCCCGTGGGGCGCGGGCCGTCATTGAAGACGTGGCCGAGATGGGCTTCGCAGCGCGCGCAGTGG
>PXAW01000047.1 GCA_003567055.1 Hyphomicrobiales bacterium | reverse complement strand
CGCCTTCAGAAGCCGATGACGCAGCCATCCTTGCGCGGATCGGAGCCGCCGATATAGCCGCCCTCGATGCGCTGGATCAGCTGCGCGCCGCCGAAGCCGAAGCTCGATTCCGGCTCCTCGCTGGTGACGACGTGGCCGAGCGCGGCGAGCCCGGCCAGCACATCCGCCCCCGCCGAGGATTCGACGGCAACGCCGAGCCCGTTGGTGGCCCGCCAGCGCGGCGCATCGGCAGCTCCTTGAGGATCCTGGCCCCAGAGCTGCGTGCGCAGCGTCATCTGGACATGGCCCTGTGCCTGCATCGGCCCGCCCATCACGCCGAAGCTCATCTGCGGCGCGCCGTTCTTCATCAGGAAACCGGGGATGATGGTGTGGAAGGGGCGCTTGCGCGGGCCGACCCGGTTGGGATGGCCTGGCGTCGTGACGAAGCCGTAGCCGCGATTCTGCAAGGAGATCCCGGTGCCCGGCACCACCACGCCGGAGCCGAATCCGGCATAGTTCGACTGGATGAAGGAGACCATCATGCCGCTCTCATCCGCCGCCGTCAGATAGACGGTGCCGCCATGGCGGGGCGCGCCGGCGCCGAAATCCGTGGCGCGGGCGGGATCGATCAGCTTCGCGCGGGCCTTCAGATAGGCGGAATCAAGCAGATCCTCGACGCGCACATCCTGCATGGCCGAGAGATCGGCGACGTAAGCCTCCGCATCGCGCATGGCAAGCTTCATCGCCTCGATCTGGAGATGAAGCGCCGCGACGCTGTCGGGGGCGTGGCCGGCGAGATCGCAATGTTCGAGCATGCCGAGCGCCATGCAGGCGGCGATGCCCTGGCCGTTGGGCGGGATCTCGTGCAGCGCGACATCGCCATAGGAAGCGTGCACCGTGCCGCACCAGTCATTCTCATGCGCGGCCATGTCCTCGACGGTGAGCGCCGCGCCGTGCTCGCGGGCGAATGCCGCGATCTTCTCCGCGAGCGCTCCGCGATAGAAGGCCTCGCCGCGCGTCTGCGCGATCTGCTCAAGGCTCGCGGCCAGGGCCGGGAAGCGGAACAATTCACCCGCCTTTGGCGCCCGCCCGCCCGGCATGAAGCCCTCCGCGAAACCGGGCTGCCTGCCCAGAAGATCCGCCCCGCGCGCCCAGAGCGCGGCGATCACCGGGGAGACGTGGAAGCCGTCGCGGGCGTAGCGGATGGCGGGTTCGAACAGGGTCTCGAAGGGCAGCTTGCCGAAACGCTGCGAGAGATCCACCCAGGCGCTGACGGCGCCGGGCACGGTGACGCTCTCCCAGCCGCGCTCGGGCATGCCATCGGGGAAGCGCTCGGGATTCCAGGCGGCGGGGGAGCGCCCGGACGCGTTGAGCCCGTGCAGTTCCTTGCCGTCCCACAGAATGGCGAAACCGTCGCTGCCCAGCCCGTTGCCGGTCGGCTCGACCACGACCAGCGTGATCGCGGCAGCCAGCGCCGCATCCACCGCATTGCCGCCGCGCGCGAGCATCGCGATCCCCGCCTGCGCTGCCAGCGGCTGCGAGGTCGCGACCATGTTGCGCGCCAGAACCGGCGAGCGGCGGGAGGGGTAATGCGGAGCGGTGGAGAGCGTCACGGGATCATCCTCGGAATGCGGGCGTTGCGGCTGATTACCCGCTCGGGCACGCGCGCGAAACCGGCGCGAATGCGAGAAGGGTTTTTGAAACCGGCATAGCCTCGATCAGGCGAGTTCCAGCCGCAGCGAACGCCCGACGGCATGGGCGGCCCGGCTGAGCGCACCGAGCGTGACCCCGTCATTGTCGGGATCGAGCAGACGATCGACCTGCGAGCGGCTCGTCTCCAGCCTGCGGGCGAGCTCCGCCTTGCTGATGCGCTCCACAGCCATCGCCTCGGCCAGCTGAAATGCGATCACCCGCTTGATGGCCGTCTCGGTCGTGCTTTCGCGAGTCCCCTGCTCGGCGAGGAAATCATCGAAGCTCTGGCCGAGCCTGCCGTGTTCGATATCATTATTCATTGCCCAAGACCCTTCATTCGTCTTTCTGCGATGGCAAGTTCATTTTCCGGTGTCTTCTGGGTCTTCTTTATAAAGCCATGCAGCAGAGCCATGTGACCATCATGCACACAGAAGAACACCCGCCCTATCCGGTTGTCTGAGAGATTGCTCCTGATCTCCCAAAGCCCCTTTCTTCCAGCAATCGATCGGCACAGAGGCATCCCGACCGGCCAACCGAATTCTGCGGTGCGAATGTCGTCACCGATAATTTTTCGATCTGCCTCACTCAGTGACAGGAGCCAGTCACGAACAGGCATCTTCCCATTGTTCGATTCGAAAAACCGTGCAGGCAATCGCTTCAAATCATTCACAATACGTACCATATATGGTTCAGTCCTGCAACGCCTCCCCCAGCCGCCGCCACTCCGCCTCATCGCCCGGCAGACCGAGCCTCAGCCAGTCGTCAGCATAGGGGAAGACGCGGCTCCAGATGTGATGGCGGGCGAGCCGTTCCTGCGCTGCGGCGGCGCCGCCGGGGATCGTATAGGTGCGAAACAGGGCCGTGCCGCCGACGAGGTCCCAGCCGCGTGCGGTGGCCAGCGCGTCGAGGCGGGCGTAATCATCGACGAGCCGGGCGATGCTGCGCGCGCGCCAGGGCGCATCCCGCAGGGCGACCCGCCCCGCCGCAATGGCCGGGCCGGAAACCGCCCAGGGGCCGGCCATGGTCGCGAGGCGGGCGATCAGCGCCGAGGCGCCCAGCACAAATCCGAGCCGCAGGCCGGCAAGGCCGTAGAACTTGCCGAAGGAGCGCAGGACGAGGATGTTTTCCGGGCCGCCCTCCCCGAGATGCGGCGCCAGCGACAGATCCGGCGTCGCATCGGCGAAGCTTTCATCGATCACGAGCAGGCCGACCCGCGCCGCCAGCGCGATCAGCGCCGCCGGCGGATATTCGCGCCCGTCCGGATTGTTGGGATTGACCGCGACCGCGACATCCGCCCCGGCGAGATCTTCGAGCTTCGCCACCGCGCGCACGGCGATGCCCGCCCCGGTGAGCGCGCCGGCATGTTCGTTGTAGGTCGGCGCCACGACCCGCGCATCGATGGCGCCTGTCACACGCTCCCTCACCAGAGCGGGAACGAGCTGGATCGCCGCCTGGGCGCCGGCGAGCGGGGCGATCGCGGCGCGGGTGGCGTAAGCTTCGCGCGCGGCTGCGATCAGATCGTCGCGCGCATCGCGCTGCGGCAGGGCGCACAGATCGGCGGGGCCGAGCGCCGGCATCGGATAGGGTACGCGGTTGATGCCGGTGGAGAGGTCGACCCACGCGCCCGCCGCGCCGCCATAGGCCGCCCGCGCGCGGTCGAGATCGCCGCCGTGATCGCGAATTTCGTTCTGATAGCCCGTCATGGCGCCCTTTCTGCGCAATCCTTCACGCGAGAGCAAGCAGCAGCGCCGTGGCGACGAGGAGCGCCCCCAGTGCGATCATCGCCCGGCGATAGAGCGCGAGCCCGGCCTGGAGATCCGCCGCCTGCGGATCGGGGGCCTCGACGTTGAGCCAGGGCTCCTCGCGCAAGCCGCTGCCATAGCTGCGCGGCCCTGAAAGCCTCACGCCGAGCGCCCCCGCCATCGCCGCTTCCGGCCATCCCGCATTGGGCGAGCGGTGATGACGCGCATCGCGGCGCATCACCGCGAGCGCGCTCAGAGGGCGCGCCGAGACCAGCGCGAAGAGCATACCCGTCAGCCGCGCCGGGACCCAGTTCACCCCGTCATCGAGCTTTGCGGCGAAGCGCCCGAAATCCGTATAGCGCGCATTGCGGTGGCCGATCATGCTGTCGAGGGTGTTGATCGCTTTGTACGCCACGATGCCGGGCAGGCCGAAGAGCACGCCCCAGAAGAGCGGCGCGACGATCCCGTCGGATGTGTTCTCCGCAAGGCTCTCGATCGCCGCGCGGGTCACCCCCGGCGTATCGAGAAGCGCGGGGTCGCGCCCCACGATCATTGCTACAGCCGCGCGCGCGCCATCGAGATCGCCGGCGCTGAGCGG
>PXAW01000513.1 GCA_003567055.1 Hyphomicrobiales bacterium | reverse complement strand
TCGATACGCTCATAGCCGCGCGCGTCGAGCCAGGCTTCGTCCCCGGGCGTCGCGAAAGGCGTGAGGCGAAAGATCGGGGTCTGGCCGTGGCGGCGATAGAGATCCTCGATCGCCACCCCCGCCGCCCCGAGAGGCGCCGCGCCTGCGGGCAGGGCGCAGGCCGAATTCGCGCGTTTGGTATAGCCGTCGGCGAAGCGCAGCAGCCAACCGTCCATGACGAGGCTCTGCAAGGCCGGCCAGGCATTGAGCGCGCGCTCCTCGATACCCGCCGGGCCGGGAGGGTGAGCCCTCACCCGCCCTCTCGCGGCATCGGGCGCCAGCCGGGCGGGGCCATCTCGAAACCGGCGAAATCGAAGCCCGGGGCGACGGTGCATCCCACCAGCGTCCAGGCGCCCAGTGACGTGGTCGTCTGCCAGTGATTGGCCGGCACGATGATCTGGGGCTCCTGCCCGTTCATCAGATCGGGCCCGAGATGGCGCGCCTGCGCGTCGTGACCATTGGGCGAGAGCGTGATCACCATCGGCGCGCCGGCATGATAATGCCAGATCTCGGTGGCATCGACGCGATGCCATTCGGAGACTTCGCCGAGGCCGAGCAGATAATAGATTGCGGTCGAGACCGCGCGCCCGTTCGCATCCGTGAGGGGATCGCGAAAGGTCTCCCGGAAATAGCCGCCTTCGGGATGCGGCTTCAGATCGAGCCGCTTGATCACGTCTTGCGCGGTGAGCCCGCCAATGGCATGCGCCATATCCTTCAACCCCTGTTCTTCCATTCACGCAAAGCCCGGAATACCGCGTCGGGCGCACCGCCGGCAAGCCCGACCGCTTCCGCGACGGCGGGCTCGTGGACACGCAGGAACGGATTGGTCGCCTTCTCCTCGCCGATCGTGGTCATGCCGAACAGATCCCTGGCCTCCGCCCGCTCCTGCGCCTCGCGCGCGCGCTCGACCAGCGCGGCGTTGTGCGGCTCGACCTTGAGCGCGAAACGGGCATTGGCGAGGGTATAATCATGACCCACGATCGCCACCGTCTCGTCGGGCAGGGCCCGCACCCGCTCCAGCGCCCGGTGCAGCGAATCGAAATCACCGCCGAAGACGCGCCCGCACCCCATCACGAAGAGCACGTCGCCGGCAATCAGGAGGTGATCGGTGGCGAAATGATAGACGATGTGATCGGCGCAATGGCCCGGCGTCTCCCAGATGACCGCCGCCATTTCACCGACGCAGACACTGTCGCCCTCACGCACGATGGTATCGGCCGTCTCCGCGACTTCACCGGCGGAAGCCGGCGCAACGATCCGGCAGCCGGTGCGCGCCTTGAGCGCTTCGAGCCCCTGCACATGGTCCCAATGGCTATGGGTGATGAGGCAATCGGTGAGCTCCCAGCCGGTTTCCTCCAGCGCAGCCGCGATGGCGGCCTCGTCGGACGCGTCGATCGTGGCGCAGGCGCCGCTGGCGGGATCGCGGATCAGCGCGCCGATATTGTCTTCCAGGCAGCGGAAGAGATGGATCTGTGCGGCCATGGCGTCCTCCTGTGACATCCTCCCGGGATGCGCATTCTTGTGCCGTGATTCTCGCGCAAGCCCGGGCTGGCGTCCAGTGCAATTGGAAAGTGCATCAGAAGCGTTTATACACAATACTGGACCCGGTCTTGCGAGACTGAGCGTTTCCAGGCAAATGCCTTGCGAAACGGGACATTTGCAGGCAAATGATGGGTTTCGACTCAGCGAGGGAGAGCGGTGATGGCGAAGGCGGTACTGGGGGTGATCGGCGGATCGGGTGTGTACGATCTGCCGGGGATGGAGGATGTCCGCGAGGAGCACATCGCCTCGCCCTGGGGCGAGCCCTCGGATGCCCTGCGCTTCGGGCGCATCGGCCAGACCCAGATCGTCTTCCTGCCCCGCCACGGGCGCGGCCACAAGGTCTCGCCCTCGGATATCAACTACCGCGCCAATATCGACGCGATGAAGCGCGCCGGCGTGACCGACATCGTCTCGCTCTCGGCCTGCGGCTCGTTCCGCGAGGCGCTGCATCCGGGTCTGTTCGTCCTCGTCGACCAGTTCGTCGATCGCACCCACAAGCGCGAATCCTCCTTCTTCGGCAAGGGTTGCGTGGCGCATGTCTCGATGGCGCATCCCGTCGGTTCCGCTTTGCAGGCGCGGCTTGCTGCCGCCGCCGAGGCGGAGGGCATCGGCTATGTGCGGAACGGCACCTATGTCTGCATGGAGGGGCCGCAATTCTCGTCATATGCGGAATCCATCACCTACAAGAATCTCGGCTATGACGTGATCGGCATGACCAACATGCCCGAGGCCAAGCTCGCCCGGGAGGCCGAGATCACCTATGCCACCGTCGCCATGGTCACCGATTACGATTGCTGGCATGACGGCCACGACGCGGTCGACGTCGCCGCCGTGGTCAAGGTTCTGCGCGCCAATGCCGAGAACGCGGCACGGCTCGTGGCCCGCATGGCGCGCGATTTCCCGACCGAACGCGAGCCCTGCCCGAACGGCTCGCACAATGCTCTCGAGGTGGCGATCATCACCGCGCCGGAAGCGCGCGATCCGGAGCTGATGAAGAAGCTCGACGCCGTCGCCGGGCGCGTGCTGCAAGCCTGACTGCAAGGCTGACTGCGAGCCTGATCGCAAGCCTGATCGCAAGCCTGATTATATGGCTGAACCGGCGCTGTGCCGCCCCGCAACCATCCACCCGCCAGAGAGGAAGCGAAATGGATCCGAGCTTCGAAGCCGCCCTCAAGAACGCTGTCCGCACCATTCCCGATTATCCCAAGCCCGGGATCATGTTTCGCGACATCACCACCCTGCTCGGTGATGCCGGCGCCTTTCGCCGGGCGGTGGATGCGCTCGTGCATCCCTATGTCGGCGGCAAGGTCGACAAGATCGCCGGGATCGAGGCGCGCGGCTTCATCCTCGGCGGCGCCGTGGCGCACCAGCTCTCCGCCGGCTTCGTGCCGATCCGCAAGAAGGGCAAGCTGCCCCATCGCACGGTGAGCGTGGCCTATGCCCTCGAATACGGTACCGACGAGATCGAGATGCATGCCGATGCCCTCGTTGCCGGCGAGAAGGTGGTGCTCGTCGATGATCTCGTCGCCACCGGTGGTACGGCGGAAGCGGCGGTGAAGCTCCTGCGCGGGCTCGGCGCGGAGATCGTCGCCGCTTGCTTCATCATCGACCTTCCGGAGCTCGGGGGCGCCAAGCGCCTGCGCGCCATGGATGTCGAGGTACGCACGCTGATCTCCTATGAGGGGCACTGAGCAGGGCCCGCGCGGCGACAGCGCGATGACGGCATGATGACGGCATGATGACAATCGTGACGATTTCCCGCAAATTGCGGGCGATTGTCGCAATACTGTCGCATGGGCGTGGTTTCGTGGTCGCATAATCGCTTCCCGAATCACATGCGCCTCTCCGGCCTTGCCTGTGGGCTGATATGTCAGGCGAATCCGGACAGTGACGGGGCGGGGAGCCGGCATGCACGAACAGGAACCGGGTGAGCCGATGAACCAGTATACGCCGCCCCCCGTCCTGCCGCCCGGCCCGGTCGGGCGGATGAGCCCTGTCGACAGGCCCGCAGCCGGCGCGGAAGCGGGCGGCCTCGATTCGCGCGCGCTGGAGCGTGCCGCCTGGCGCGGGGCGGCGATCGGCGCGGCGGTGGCGAGCGCGGCGCTGCTGGTGAGCGCGACATTCTTCTACGGTTTCAGCTGGATCCTGCTCATGGTCGCAGCCGGCGCGACTGCGCTGGCCCTCGCCATCGCCGTGACCCGCGCGCGCACGACCCGGCAACGGCTCCAGGTATCCGCCGATCAGCGCATCGCGGTCGCCGAGGCGCTGCTGGCCAATATTCCCGATCCGGTGATCCTCGTCGATCGCGCCGCGCGGGTGCGCGAGGCCAATGCGGCGGCGCAGAATCTCTTCCCCGCCATGCGCCGGCGCGCGCCGATCGCCTATGCCCTGCGCGCGCCGGAAGTGCTGGGCGGGATCGAGCAGGTTCTGCG
>PXAW01000288.1 GCA_003567055.1 Hyphomicrobiales bacterium | reverse complement strand
GCGCCCTACGAGCTGCGTGACCGGTTCTGCATGACCGCCGGCGAGATGGTGATGGAGCTCATCGCCCGCAACATCCGCCCGCGCGACATCGTCACCCGCAAGGCGCTGGAGAATGCCGCGACCGTCGTCGCCGCATCCGGCGGTTCGACCAACGCGGCCCTGCACCTGCCGGCGATCGCGCATGAATGCGGCATCGAGTTCGATCTCTTCGACGTGGCCGAAATCTTCTACCGCACGCCCTATGTCGCCGATCTCAAGCCCGGCGGGCGCTATGTCGCCAAGGACATGTTCGAGGCCGGGGGCATCCCGCTCCTGATGAAGACGCTGCTCGATCACGGCTTCCTGCACGGCGACTGCCTCACCGTGACCGGGCGCACCATCGCCGAGAACATGGAATCGGTGAAGTGGAACCCGGATCAGGACGTGGTGCGCCCCGCCGACAAGCCGATCACGAAGACCGGCGGCGTGGTCGGGCTCAAGGGCAATCTCGCGACCGAAGGCGCCATCGTGAAGGTGGCCGGCATGCCTGCCGACAAGCAGACCTTCAAGGGCCCGGCCCGCTGCTTCGACGGTGAAGAAGCCTGTTTCGAGGCGGTCAAGAACAAGCAGTATGAGGAAGGCGAGGTTCTCGTCATCCGCTACGAGGGCCCCAAGGGCGGCCCCGGCATGCGCGAGATGCTGTCGACGACAGCCGCGCTCTACGGACAGGGTATGGGGGACAAGGTCGCCCTGATCACGGATGGACGCTTCTCGGGCGCCACACGCGGCTTCTGCATCGGCCATGTCGGGCCGGAAGCCGCCGTGGGCGGACCGATCGGGCTCCTGAAGGATGGCGACATCATCGAGATCGACGCGGTGACGGGCCGTCTCGATGTCCATCTCTCGGATGAGGAACTCGAACGCCGCCGCGCCGAATGGCAGCCCCGCGAGACGAAATTCGCCTCGGGAGTGCTGTGGAAATTCGCGCAGGTGGTCGGGTCCGCAAAGAAAGGCGCGGTGACGCATCCAGGCGGTGCCGCGGAAAAGCAGTGCTATGCGGATATCTAGGACGACGCTCGCCACGCTCTGCCTGCTCCTGTTCGGAGCAGGCCCTGCTCTGGCCCTCGACGGGCGCGGTTCCGCCGCGCCCCTGCCGGAGGATTCGCCCTTCGCCTCCGTGCGTGAGGCGCTGCGCGAGGGCGTGCGCGAATACAATGCCGGCGACAAGACGGGGGCGGTCCGCGCCCTCGAATTCGCCGCCGGCAAGGGCCATACCCTGGCCCTGTGGAAGCTCGGCTCGATGTATGCGGCCGGCGACGGCGTGAAGCATGACGATCTGCGCGCCTTCGAATATTTCTCGCGCATCGTCGATTCCAACCACGATTCCTTCCCCGGATCGGCCGAGGCCTCCGTGGTCTCCGCCGCTTTCGTGGCTCTGGGCCGCTATTTCCTCGAAGGCATTCCCGATACCTATGTGCGCGCCGATATCGGGCGCGCCTACGAGATGTTCCATTACGCCGCCTCCTTCTTCGGCGACGCCAACGCGCAATATGCCATCGCCCGCCTGCATCTCGACGGCAAGGGTGTGCCGGAAGATGCGCGCACGGCGGCGCGCTGGTTCAACCTCGCGGCAGAGAAAGGCCATTATCCCGCCCAGGCCGTCCTCGGCCATATGCTGGTCAACGGCATCGGCGTGCCGCGCCAGCGCTCGCAGGGGCTGATGTGGCTGACGCTCGCCCGCGATGCCGCCGATCCCGGCAGTGAAGCCTGGATCCACAATCTCTATGATGAAGCGGTGACGGCGGCGAGCGAGACCGAGCGCCGCTCGGCGCTGGCCAATCTTGAGGATTTCCTGCGCCGCCGGCGCTGATCGGGCGCCGTCTGCCGCTTGCGCGCACCCTCCCGCCTCGGATATGCCGGAATGGCCAAGCGGGAGAACACGATGAGCGATCAGCCAGCAACGCAAGCCGAGATCCATTTCACCGGCGACAGTCCGGAAACCCTGAACCTCCTCAAGACCCGCCGCTCGACCGGAGCGCGTCTGCTCGGCGAGCCCGGGCCCGATCGTGCCCAGATCGAAGAGATGCTCACCATCGCCGCACGCGTGCCCGATCACGGCAAGCTCGCGCCCTGGCGTTTCGTGGTGATCGCCGGTGAGGCCCGCGCACGGCTCGGCGACAAGGCCGCCGCCATCGTCGCCGCCGACAATCCCGACAGTGACGAAGCACAGATCGAGAAGGCGCGCGGCCTGCTGCAGCGTGCGCCCGTCGTCATCGCCGTCGTCTCCAGCGCGCGCCCGCATCCCAAGATCCCGGAATGGGAGCAGGTGCTCTCCGCCGGCGCCGCTTGCCAGAACCTGATCCTCGCCGCCACCGCGATGGGCTTTCGCGCCAACTGGATCACCGAGTGGATCGCTTTCGACCGGCGTTTCCTCGATGCGCTCGGTCTCGCCGCCGATGAGCGCATTGCCGGGTTCATGCATATCGGTTCGAGCGATGCGCAGCGCAGCCACCGTGCGCGGCCCGATCTCGCCGATATCGTCACCTGGGCATGACGCGTGCTGCAAACGGCCTTTGCACGCCGGTGGCGGGTCGGGCGGTTCCCCTGCGGGCTGCTGCGGTATAGGTTGCAGGTGAAACCATCGCCGCAGGAGTACGAATCCGATGTTTTATGAAGTCGCGCAGGGCCACGGGCTGCCCTATGATCCGTTCAAGGCGCTGGTCGCGCCGCGCCCTGTCGGCTGGGTGACGACGATGAGCGCCTCGGGTGCCATCAATCTCTCGCCCTATTCCTTCTTCAACGCCGTCTCCGACAAGCCGCACATGGTCTGCTTTTCGTCGGGCGGCTACAAGGATGCGATCACCTTCGTGCAGGAGACGGGGGAGTTCGTATGCAATATGGCGACGTTCGATCTGCGCGACGCGATGAACGCGACCTCGGCGCCCTTGCCGCGCGGTGAGAGCGAATTCGACCATTCCGGCCTGACCCCGGCGCCCTCGCGCCTCGTCAGGCCGCCGCGCGTGGCCGAGAGCCCCGTCGCGCTCGAATGCAAGCTGCTGCGCGTTCTGCCGCTCGAACCGCTGGAAGGCGAGGCGGCCTATATCATGGCGATCGGTCAGGTGATCGGCATCCATATCGACGATGCCTTCATCAAGGATGGCATCGTCGACACCGCCGCGATGAAGCCGATCGCGCGGGCCGGCTACAAGGATTATTTCGTCGCCCAGGAGAGCGCGAAGTTCTCCATCGCCCGCCCCGCCGGTGGTGGTGATCTCAAACGCGAGACATGAGCCGGCGCGCGCGCTTGAGATGGGGCATGTCGATCATTTCCCCGTCGATGGCGACGACGCCCGCCTGCGGGTCGTTCTCGAAAGCGGCGATGATCGCTTTTGCGCGCGCGATCTCCTCCGGCGTGGGTGCGAAAGCCTCGTTGATCACCGGCACCTGCGCCGGGTGAATCGCCATCTTGGCCGCGAAACCGTCCCGGCGCGCATCGCGACACTCGGCTGCGAGTCCGTCGAGATCGCGGAAATTGGTATAGACCGTGTCGATCGCATCGATTTCCGCCGCGCTGGCTCCCATCAGGGTGAGCGAACGGGCGAGGCGGTAGGGGTCGGTATAATGCCCGTTCGCGTCGCGGTTGCTCTCGGAGCCCAGATCGGCGGAGAGATCCTCGCCGCCCCAGGCGATCCCGGTCAGGCGATGGCTGGCGCCGCGAAAGCTGCCCAGCGCAAAGACGCTGCGCGCAGTCTCGGTCCCGATCGCCATGATCTTCGTCATGCCGTCTTCGAGCCCGAATTCCGCCTCGCGCACCGCGATCATCGCGGCAAGATGCGCGACGTCGCTGCCGCCGCAGGCCTTGGGCTGGACGATGCCGTCCGGACACAATTCCATCACCGCATCGAGATCGGCTGCGGTATGGCCCGATGCGAGATCGTTGACGCGCACGAACAGGCGCGGGCGGCTCTCGGTGCCCTTCGCGTCACGCAGGAAATCCGCCGTCACCTGCCTTGCGTTCTCCTTGGCCGAGGGGGC
>PXAW01000287.1 GCA_003567055.1 Hyphomicrobiales bacterium | reverse complement strand
CTACGGCACCTTCCAGGCGCCGCATGTGGTGCGCACCGTCGCCTCGCTGCTCTCAGGCATCGACGAGCACAATATCCGCGTCGTCTCCCCCGATATCGGGGGCGGCTTCGGCAACAAGGTCGGCGTCTATCCCGGCTATGTCTGCTCGATCGTCGCCTCCATCGTCACCGGCAAGCCGGTGAAGTGGATCGAGGACCGGATGGACAACCTGATGGCCACGGCCTTCGCCCGCGATTACTGGATGCAGGGCAAGATCGCCGCGACGAAGGAAGGCAAGATCACCGGGCTGTGGTGCCACGTCACCGCCGATCATGGTGCTTTCGACGCCTGCGCCGATCCCACCAAGTACCCTGCCGGCTTCTTCCATATCTGCACCGGCTCCTACGACATCCCCGTCGCCTATGTCGGCGTGGATGGGGTCTATACCAACAAGGCGCCGGGCGGCGTGGCCTATCGCTGCTCCTTCCGCGTGACGGAGGCGGCCTATTTCATCGAGCGCATGATCGAGATCCTCGCCCAGAAGCTCGACATGGACGCCGCCGAGCTGCGCCGGATCAATTTCATCAAAAAAGAGCAGTTCCCGTATCACTCGGCGCTCGGCTGGGAATACGATTCCGGCGATTACCACACGGCCTGGGACAAGGCGCTCGAAGCCGTCGATTACAAAGGCCTGCGCAAGGAGCAGGCGGAGCGGCTCGAAGCCTTCAAGCGTGGCGAGACCCGCAAGCTGATGGGGATCGGCCTGACCTTCTTCACCGAGATCGTCGGCGCCGGCCCGGTCAAGAATTGCGACATTCTCGGCATGGGCATGTTCGACAGCTGCGAGATCCGCATCCACCCCACCGGATCGGCGATCGCACGGCTGGGCACGATCAGCCAGGGTCAGGGCCACGCCACGACCTTTGCGCAGATCCTTGCCTCGGAGATCGGCATCTCCGCCGACAAGATCACCGTCGAGGAGGGTGATACCGATACCGCACCTTACGGGCTCGGCACCTACGGATCACGCTCCACCCCGGTGGCGGGGGCGGCGACGGCGCTCGCGGGCCGCAAGATCCGGGCGAAGGCGCAGATGATCGCGGCCTATCTGCTCGAAGTGCATGACAACGATCTCGAATGGGATGTCGACCGCTTCGTGGTCAAGGGCGCGCCCGAGCGCTTCAAGACCATGGCCGAGATCGCCTATGCTTCCTACAATCAGGCGATTCCGGGTCTCGAACCCGGGCTCGAGGCGGTGAGCTACTATGATCCGCCGAACATGACCTATCCGTTCGGGGCCTATATCTGCGTCATGGATATCGACGTGGATACGGGCGTGGCCGATATCCGCCAGTTCTACGCGCTGGATGATTGCGGCACGCGCATCAACCCGATGGTGATCGAGGGACAGGTGCATGGCGGCCTCACCGAGGCGCTCGCCATCGCCATGGGCCAGGAGATCGCCTATGACGAGATGGGCAACGTCAAGACCGGCACCCTGATGGACTTCTTCCTGCCCACGGCCTGGGAGACGCCCAATTACGTCACCGATCACACGGAGACCCCCTCCCCGCATCATCCGATCGGGGCGAAGGGTGTGGGCGAGAGCCCCAATGTCGGCGGCGTGCCGGCCTTCTCCAATGCCGTGCATGACGCGTTCCGGGCCTTCGGCCTGAAACAGTCGCACATGCCGCATGATCACTGGCGTATCTGGAAGACGGCGAACAAGCTCGGCCTGCACGGCTGAGCGAGACCGCCTTCCAAGACCCGAAATCACCGCTCCGCCGCGATGGCGGGGCGGTCACGGGCACGCTGTTTCATCATTCAAGGCCGGGAGGTTCCAGCCATGGCCCAATGGCGCGATCTGCAAGAGAATCTGGCGCAGGCGGGATATGTCGCCTCCGACGATCTCGCGATGGCTTTGCATCTGTCGATCACGCTCGGCCGCCCGCTCCTGCTCGAAGGCGCCGCCGGCGTGGGCAAGACGCAGATCGCGCGCGTTCTGGCCGCGATCCGCGACGCGAAGCTGATCCGGCTGCAATGCTATGAGGGGTTGGACGCGGGCCACGCCATCTACGAATGGAACTACCAGCGCCAGTTGCTCGCCATCCGCGCCGCCTCGGAAGCCGGCGAGGCCGGTTCCGGCATGGAGGCGCGAGTCTTTTCACAGGAATTCCTGCTGGAGCGTCCCCTGCTCGAAGCCATCCGGCAGGACGAGCCGCCGGTTCTGCTGATTGACGAGATCGATCGGGCGGATGAGGAATTCGAGGCCTATCTGCTCGAAATCCTCTCCGATTTCCAGATCACCATCCCCGAGCTCGGCACCATCACCGCGACGGCCCGCCCGCTCGTCATCCTCACCTCGAACGGCACGCGCGACCTCTCCGATGCGCTGCGCCGGCGCTGCATCTACTCTTATGTGGATTATCCCGACCGGGCCACCGAACTCGCCATCCTCGCCGCCCATCGCCCTGATATCGAGACGGCGCTGATGGGCCAGATCGTGGGTTTCGTGCAATCCGTGCGCAAGGAGGATCTGGAGAAGAAGCCGGGTGTCGCCGAGATGCTCGACTTCGCCGCCGCGCTCGCGGGGCTCGGCGTCAACGACATCACCAGCGATCCGGCGGCCTTGCAGGCGAGCCTCGTCACCCTGCTCAAGACCCGCCGCGACCGCGATGCCCTGCCGCTCGAAGTCGCCCAGCGCCTCGCCGGAGTGGCCGCATGAATGCGATCACCCGCTTCCCCGCCAGGGCGCCCGGCCCGGGCGCGCGCATGGCGGGTTTCATCGCCCATCTGCGCGATGGCGGCCTGCGGCTCGGCCCCTCCGAGACCGCAGCCGCGCTGGAAGCGCTCACGCATGTGGAGGCGCAGGATCCGCAGGAAGCGCGGCTGGCGCTGAAGGCTCTGTGCTGCGGGGATCGCGAGGAATTTGCCCGTTTCGACGATCTCTTCGACGCCTATTGGCGCAATAGCGGGCGCGAGCGCGTCTCGGTCCGCCCCGGTGAGAGTGCCGGCGCGCGCAACAGCCATCGCGCGCAGGAGGTCGAGGGCCTCGCCGGATCGGGTGCCGGGCGCCCGGAAGCGCCCGATGATGACGGCGATGGCGAGGCTGCGCATGAGGGCGAGGGGCGGCTCGTGGGCGCACGCATGCGCAATCTCATGCAGGTCGATCTGCGCCAGCTGGTGACGCCGCAGGATATCGCCGCCGCCGAGCAGGTCGCGATGCGCATCGCCCGCGCCATCCGCGACCGCCGCTCGCGCCGCAAGCGCGCCCATCGGCGCGGCGAGAGCCTCGACCTGCGCCGCATCGCCCGCGCCTCCATCGCCACCGGTGGTGAACCCTTGCGGCTCTATCGCCGCAAGCGTCCCGAACGTCCGGCCCGGATTACGGCGATTCTCGACGTATCCGGTTCGATGGCGCTCTATGCGCGCATCTTCCTCGCCTTCCTCAAGGGGCTGATGCAGGCCGATGGCGAAACCGACGCCTATCTCTTCCACACCCGCCTCGTGCGCATCACCGATGCGCTACGCGACGGCGATGCCTTGCGCGCGCTGACACGCCTTTCGCTGCTCGCACAGGGCTTCGGCGGTGGTACGCGCATCGGCGGCAATCTCGCGATATTCAACCGCAATTACGCCAGGCGCCTCGTCTCCGGCCGCAGCGTCGTGATCATCCTCTCCGACGGCTACGACACCGACCCGCCGGAGCTGATCGGCGAGGAGCTCGCGCGGCTGAAGCAGCGCGGCTGCCGCATCATCTGGCTCAACCCGCTCAAGGGCTGGAAGGATTACGAGCCGGTGGCGCGCGGCATGGCGGCGGCCTTGCCGCATCTCGATCTGTTTGCGCCCGCCAACACCCTGCAATCGCTGGCCGCTCTCGAACCCGAACTGATGAGGCTGTAGATTCATGACCGGCGACACCGACATTCTCGAACGCGTCAACGCGCTCAAGGCCGCCGGCGAGGCCTTCGCCCTCGCCACCGTGGTGCGCACGGTTTCCGTCACCGCCGCCAAGGCGGGGGCGAAGGCTGTGATCGGCATCG
>PXAW01000224.1 GCA_003567055.1 Hyphomicrobiales bacterium | reverse complement strand
GCGCCGATCGCGATGGGCGTCCGGGCGCTCCCGGAGCGGCGCGGGTGGTCTTCATGGGAATGCCACCTTTGTCGAATCTGTTGGGTCATCCAGCAAGCGAGGAACGCTCATGTCGCTCGATAGCTTCAATTGCCGCCGCGAAATCACCGTCGGCGACCAGAAATACACCTATTTCTCCATTCCCGAGGCGGAAAAGAACGGCCTCGAAGGCGCCTCGCGCCTGCCGTTCTCGCTCAAGGTCCTGCTCGAGAACCTCCTGCGCCATGAAGACGGGCGCACGGTGACCAAGGACGATATCATCGCCGTTGCCGCCTGGCTCGAGGACAAGGGCTCTGCCGGTCGCGAGATCGCCTATCGCCCCGCCCGCGTGCTGATGCAGGACTTCACCGGCGTCCCCGCCGTGGTCGATCTCGCCGCCATGCGCGACGGCATCACCCAGCTCGGCGGTGATCCGGCCCGGATCAACCCGCTGGTTCCCGTCGATCTCGTCATTGACCACTCCGTGATCGTCGACGAGTTCGGCACGCCCAGGGCCTTCGCGCATAACGTCGAGCTGGAATATCAGCGCAACGGCGAGCGCTACCGCTTCCTGAAATGGGGCCAGTCGGCCTTCGACAACTTCTCCGTCGTGCCCCCCGGCACCGGCATCTGCCACCAGGTCAATCTGGAATACATCTCGCAGGCCGTCTGGACCCGCAAGGACGAGAAGACCGGCGAAACCATCGCCTATCCGGATACGCTGGTGGGCACCGATTCGCACACCACCATGGTCAACGGCCTCGCCGTGCTCGGCTGGGGCGTGGGCGGCATCGAGGCGGAAGCGGCCATGCTCGGCCAGCCGGTTTCCATGCTGATTCCGGAAGTGATCGGCTTCAAGCTGACCGGCAAGCTCAAGGAAGGCGTCACCGCCACCGATCTCGTGCTCACCGTGACGCAGATGCTGCGCGCCAAGGGCGTCGTCGGCAAGTTCGTCGAATTCTACGGCCCCGGCCTCGACGACATGCCCGTCGCCGACCGCGCCACCATCGGCAACATGGCTCCCGAATACGGCGCCACCTGCGGCCTGTTCCCGATCGACCAGCGCACGCTCGACTATCTCAACGTCTCGGGCCGCGAGGAATCGCGCCTCGCCCTCGTCGAGGAATACGCCAAGGCGCAGGGCATGTGGCGTGATGCCAAGACCCCCGATCCCGTCGTCACCGATGCGCTCGCGCTCGATCTCGGCGACGTGGTCCCCTCGCTCGCCGGCCCCAAGCGCCCGCAGGACCGTGTGCTGCTGACCGACGCCAAGCCCTCCTTCGAAGATGCGATGGAGAAGGAGTTCAAGAAGGCGGTCGATCTCTCCAGGCGCTACAAGGTCGAGGGCGCCAATTACGATCTGGGCGACGGTGACGTCGTGATCGCCGCGATCACCTCGTGCACCAACACCTCGAACCCGTCCGTGATGATCGGTGCGGGCCTGCTCGCGCGCAATGCGGTCAGGAAGGGCCTCAAGACCAAGCCGTGGGTGAAGACCTCGCTCGCGCCCGGCTCGCAGGTCGTGGCGGAATATCTGGAGAAGGCCGGCCTGCAGGGCGATCTCGATGCGCTCGGCTTCAACCTGGTCGGTTTCGGCTGCACCACCTGCATCGGCAATTCCGGCCCGCTCGATCCGCCGATCTCCAAGGCGATCAACGACAACGACCTCGTCGCGGTCTCCGTGCTCTCGGGCAACCGCAATTTCGAGGGCCGCGTCAATCCGGATGTGCGTGCCAACTATCTCGCCTCGCCGCCGCTGGTCGTGGCTTATGCGCTGGCGGGCACGATGTTTGCCGATATCGTCAACGAGCCGCTCGGCCATGATCCCGACGGCAAGCCGGTCTACCTGAAGGATATCTGGCCCTCCGCCAAGGAAATCCAGGACTTCATCGACAAGACCGTGACCCGCGAGCTGTTCAAGACCCGTTATGCCGACGTCTTCAAGGGCGATGACAACTGGCAGAAGGTCGAGGTCGAAGGCGGCATGACCTATGCCTGGCAGGGTGGCTCCACCTATGTCCAGAACCCGCCCTATTTCGACGGGATCACCAAGGAGCCGGCGCCGATCACGGATATCGAAGGCGCCCGGGTGCTCGGCCTGTTCCTCGATTCGATCACGACCGACCACATCTCGCCTGCGGGCAATATCCGCGTCGCCTCGCCGGCGGGGCAGTATCTGCAGGATCATCAGGTCGCCGTGGCCGATTTCAACCAGTACGGCACCCGTCGCGGCAATCACGAGATCATGATGCGCGGCACCTTCGCCAATATCCGCATCAAGAACCAGATGGTGAAGGACGAGGAAGGCAACGTGGTCGAGGGTGGCTACACCATCCACCACCCCTCCGGCGAGCGGATGTATATCTACGATGCCGCCATGCGTTACGCTGAGGAAGGCGCACCGCTCGTCATCTTCGCCGGCAAGGAATACGGCTCCGGCTCCTCGCGCGACTGGGCGGCCAAGGGCACGCGGCTTCTGGGCGTGCGTGCCGTGATCGTGGAGAGCTTCGAGCGCATCCACCGCTCCAACCTCGTGGGCATGGGCGTGCTGCCGCTCGTCTTCGACGAAGGCCATAGCTGGCAGTCGCTGGGCATCACCGGTGCCGAGCAGGTCTCGATCAAGGGCCTCGCCGGTGATCAGCTCAAGCCGCGTCAGAAGCTCACCGCGCAGGTCACCTTCGCCGACGGCTCGGTCAAGGACGTGCCGGTGATCTGCCGCATCGATACGCTGGATGAGCTGGAATACTTCCGCAACGGCGGTATCCTGCACTACGTCCTGCGCCAGCTCGCCGCCTGATCGGCGCGCGATCGCGATATTGATGACGACCGGGCGACAGGTGCGCCCGGTCGTTTTCGTTTCGGCCCGCCCTTTCTCGCTGATGCGGGCTCCCCGGCACGCACAAACGCGCTACTCTCTGACCCGTGTCGCACGATCCCGATCCTCTCCTGCCCGCGCGCTTTCGCGACTGGTTCACTGGCCGCGGCTGGCAGCCGCGTGACCATCAGCTGGAACTGCTCGCCCTGGCGCGGGCGCGAAGCAGCGCGCTCCTCGTGGCGCCGACCGGCGCGGGCAAGACGCTGGCCGGGTTCCTGCCGAGCATGGTCGATCTGGCGGATGCTTCCCTGAATTCACGCGAGAAGCGCCTGCACACGCTCTACATCTCGCCGCTCAAGGCGCTCGCCGTCGATGTGGCGCGCAATCTGGAAATGCCTGCGCGGGAGATGGGGCTCGATCTCGCCATCGAGACCCGCACCGGCGACACACCTGCCCACAAGCGGGCACGCCAGATGGAGCGCCCGCCGCAGATCCTGCTCACCACCCCCGAACAGCTCGCCCTGATGCTCGCCCATCGCGAGGCGCGCAACCTCTTCGCCGGATTGCAGCGCGTCGTCCTCGACGAATTGCACGCCCTCGTCACCTCCAAGCGCGGCGATCTGCTCGCGCTCGATCTCGCCCGGCTCTTCGCCCTCGCCCCCGATCTCACGGCGGTAGGGCTCTCGGCCACGGTGCGCGAGCCGCAGGCGCTGGCGCGCTATCTCACGCCCGACGATGCCCGCCCGCCGCAGATCGTCACCGTGGAAGGCGGGGCGCGCGCCGAGATCCATATGCTGGAATCCGACCGTCCGCTGCCGCAGGCCGGGCATACGGCGGCCTCCTCGATGCCGGCGATCTACGAACTGATCCGCCGCCACAGGACGACGCTCGTCTTTGTCAATACGCGGATGCAGGCGGAATTCGTGTTCCAGGCTTTGTGGCGGCTCAACGAGGAGACCCTCCCCATCGCCCTGCATCACGGCTCCCTCGACGTCGCGCAGCGCCGCAAGGTCGAGGCGGCGATGGTTGCGGGGCGGCTCAAGGCCGTGGTCTGCACCGCGACCCTCGATCTCGGGATCGACTGGGGTGATGTCGATCTCGTGATCAATGTCGGCGCACCCAAGGGGGCGAGCCGGATCCTGCAGCGGATCGGGCGGGCCAATCACCGGCTCGACGAGCCCTCGCGCGCCTTTCTCGT
>PXAW01000346.1 GCA_003567055.1 Hyphomicrobiales bacterium | reverse complement strand
CGCGAGCACCGCCTGCGCATCCGCATCCCCGCCCTTCGCCGCCGCTTCGAGGCGCAGCCGGGAGATGCTGAACACGGCCAGATTGAGCCCCGAGAGCATCGCCGATTGCGACAGGCACAGGACGATGCCCAGCCAGATCCAGATCGTGGTATCCACAGCCGTGTTTCTCCCTCGAACCCGCCAGCGATAACGCGTGCATTGCGGTTGGGCAAATCGCGCCTCGCAGGGCGAGAGGGCAGCTTCGCGCGATGCACCGCAAACCGACATGCGAGTCGCTGCCCTCGCTTCCGGGGCGCCCCGGGTTTATGCAGATTACGGATTTCGCCATACGTTGCGAAACATGCGATGCGAAATCGGGCAAAGGGGTTGGGCAAAGGGTAGAGCATGGCTTTGGCAAACGCGACAGCATCCGTCACGGCGCAGCGTGCGGCGAAGGTGACCAGCCGCGATCTCGGGCTGGAGCGCAAGCTGCGGCGCGCCATGCAGGGCGAGGTGCGCTTCGATGCGTTCACGCGCGGGCGCTATGCCACCGATGCCTCGATCTACCAGATCATGCCCATGGGCGTGGTCATGCCGCAGAATGCCGAGGATATTGAGGCGGCGCTGACCATCGCGCGGGAGGAAGGCGTGCCGGTGATCGCGCGCGGCGGCGGCACTTCGCAGAACGGGCAGCCGATCGGCGAGGGGCTCGTCATCGACTGCGCACGCCATTTCGACCGGGTGCTCGATTATGATGCGCAGGCGCGCACGATCCGCGTCGAGCCGGGCATGGTTCTGGAGCGGCTCAACGCCCGGCTGAAGGCGGATGGCCTGTTCTTTCCCGTCGAGCCCTCCACCGCCTCGCGCTGCACGATCGGCGGCATGACCGGCAACAATTCCTGCGGCGCGCGCTCGATCCGCTACGGCAAGATGGTCGACAACGTGCTCGCCGTCGATGGCTGGTTCCATCACGGCGAGGCCTTCCGCTACGGCGCGATGGGCGGCGAAGACGGCGGCGTCACCGGCTCGGCGGATGCGCGCAGGCTCGCCACCTCGCTGGTCGGGCTCGCCCATGCCGAGCGCGCCGAGATCGAGGCCCGGTTTCCGCAGGTGCAGCGGCGCGTGGGCGGCTACAATCTCGATGCGCTGCTCGCACCCGTGCCCAATCTCTCGCATCTCCTCGTCGGTTCCGAGGGGACGCTTGCGATTTCGCGCGCGGTGACCCTCGCGCTCTCGCCCCTGCCGCAGCACCGCGTCATGGGCGTGTGCCATTTCCCGAGCTTTCGCGCGGCGATGGAGACGACGCGCCATCTCGTCGATCTCGGCCCGGTGGCAGTCGAGCTCGTCGATCGCAACGTGCTCGAACTCGGCGCGGATATCGACATCTTCCGCCGCACCCTCGCGCAGATCACCAGGGGGCAGCCCGATTGCCTGCTGCTCGTCGAATTCGCCGGCGAAAGCGCGGACGGCCTGCGCGCCGATCTCGCACGCCTCGATCAGTGCATGGCCGATCACGGCTACCCCGATGCCGTGGTGGAGGTGATCGATCCGGGCGCGCAGAAACAGGTCTGGGGCGTGCGCGAGGCCTGCCTGAATATCATGATGTCGATGAAGGGGGACGGCAAGCCGGTCTCCTTCATCGAGGATTGCGCCGTGCCCCTCGAACACCTCGCCGAATATACCGACCGCGTCACCGCGATCTTCGAGAGACATGGCACGCGCGGCACCTGGTATGCGCATGCCTCCGTCGGCTGCCTGCATGTGCGCCCGATCCTGAACATGAAGACGGATGACGGCGTGCGGGCCATGCGCGCCATTGCCGAGGAGACCTTCGAGGAGGTGCGCCGGTTCGAGGGCTCGCATTCCGGCGAGCACGGGGACGGGATCTCGCGCTCGGAATTCCACGAGGCGATGTTCGGCACCCGCATGGTGCGCGCCTTCGAGGCGGTGAAGAACGCCTTCGATCCGCAAGGACGCCTCAATCCGGGCAAGATCGTGCGCCCGCTCGCCTTCGATGATCGCGACCTGATGCGCTATCCGCCCGGCTACGTGCAGGCCGCGCCGCGCGAGACCGCCCTCGACTGGAGCGATCACGGCGGCATGCTCGCCGCGGTGGAGATGTGCAACAATAACGGCACCTGCCGCAAACGCGCCGGCGGGGCAATGTGCCCGAGCTTTCGCGTCACCGGGAGCGAGATGCATGTGACGCGCGGGCGCGCCAACAGCTTGCGCCTCGCCATGACCGGCCAGCTCGGCGAAGACGCCTTCACCGATCCCGCCATGAAGGCGACGATGGATCTGTGCGTCTCCTGCAAGGCGTGTCGCCACGAATGCCCGACCGGCGTCGACATGGCGCGGATGAAGATCGAATTCCTCAGCCATTACCATGCCCGCCACGGCCTGCCGCTGAAGGAGCGCCTCATCGCATGGCTGCCACGTTACGCGCCTTACGCATCGCGGCTGCGCGGGCTCGTGAACCTGCGCGACAGGGTGCCGGGGCTTGCGGGTTTGTCCGAGAAGCTCGCGGGATTTTCTGCCCGCCGTTCGCTCCCCGTCTGGCGCAAGCCCTGGGCGGAGACCGGCGCGCCATCATCGCCGGAGGCGGTGGTGGGGGACGGGCGGGACGTCGTGCTCTTCGGCGATACCTTCAACCGCTATTTCGAGCCGGAAAACCTCGCCGCCGCCGCCCGCGTGCTAGAGCGGGCCGGCTATCGCCTGCACCGGGTCGCGCCGGCGGATCGCGGGCGTCCATTGTGTTGCGGGCGCACCTTCCTCTCAGCCGGGCAGGTCGACGAGGCGCGTCTGGAAGCGCAGCGTACCCGCGATGCGCTGATCCCCTTCGTCGAGCGCGGCGCGCGCATCATCGGGCTCGAACCCTCCTGCCTGCTCACCCTGCGCGACGAGTTCCACGCGCTCCTGCCCGACGAGGCGACGCAGGCGCTGTCAGATGCCGCCTTCCTCTTCGAGGAGGCGCTCGCCGCCGATCAGGAGGCGGGCGTGATCGACCTCACCTTCGCCGATCAGGGCGGGCGCAAGGCCTATCTGCACGGGCATTGTCATCAAAAGAGCTTCGAGGCGCTCGGCCCCGTCGAGACGCTCCTGCGCGCCGTGCCCGGCCTCACGCTCGAGACCATCGAATCGAGCTGCTGCGGCATGGCGGGTGCCTTCGGCTATGATGCCCGCACCATCGAGACGTCGCTCGCCATGGGAGAGCTGACGCTCTTCCCCGCGCTCCGCCAGGCCGAGCCCGACGCCGTCATCCTCGCCGACGGCACGTCATGCCGCCACCAGATCGGTGACGGCGTGGCGCGTGAGGCGATACATGTGGCGCGGTTCCTGGACGGGGTGGTGTCCTGAGCGACAGGATTTCAAGCGTTGATCACGATACCGGGTCAACTGCCTTCCGCCCTGATCGCTTCGATGAATGCTTCCACCGTCGGCAGCATGCGCTCGACCATGACGGCGACACCTTCCCGATTGGGGTGGATGCCGTCATCGAGGTTGAGGGCGGCCTCGCCGGCCACGCCGTCGAGGAAGAACGGATAGAGCATGACACCGTGCTCGTCGGCGAGATCGGGATAGATCGCGTCGAAGGCCTGCGCGAAATCCGGCCCGAGATTGCGCCCGGCCATCATCCCGGCGAGCAGGACCGGGATATCGCGTTCCTGCAGGCGGGTGATGGTGGCATCGAGAGCGTCGCGGGTGCGGGAGGGGTCGAGGCCGCGCAGCATGTCGTTGGCGCCCAGCGCCAGGATCACCCCGTCGGTGCCGTCCTCGACCGACCAGTCGACCCGGTCCCGCCCGCCGGATGCGGTATCGCCGGAAACGCCGGCATTCACGATCGTGACATCGTGACCGCGTTCGCGCAGGGCCGTCTCGAGCCGGGTCGGGAAAGCCTCGCTGGCGGGCAGGTTGTAGCCGGCGGTCAGCGAATCGCCGAGTGCCACGAGCGTGACGGGCTCACCGGCACGCGCCTGGGGCAGGGTGAGGGTGGCGACGGTCATGATGGCGAGCGCTCCAACGGCCACGCGCAGCGCGGATTTCGTGCAGATGCGAAAAAAACGGCTGTGAAGCGGT
>PXAW01000209.1 GCA_003567055.1 Hyphomicrobiales bacterium | reverse complement strand
TCGCCGCCGAGACCGCGCCGGACATTCATGTGATCGGGGACGCCAATATCGGATCGCCGATGCCGAAATCCGGCTATGTGGCGAATTCCACCTCGAAGCAGGCCGTTGCGTCCGCCATTGCCGACCTGCGCGGCGAAACGCCGCCCCAGGACCCGGTTTACTTCAACACCTGCTATAGCCATCTGGGTGATGATTACGGTGTCTCGGTTGCCGCCATCTTCCGCATGGATGGTGAGGGTGGTATAACGGCGACGCCGGATTCGGGCGGTATCTCGCCGCGCGGGCCGCTCTCGGAGCTGGCCCATAATCGCCGTCGCGAGGCCGAGTATGCCGATGCCTGGTATGACAGCATCACTGCGGACATGTTCTCGTAAGGAGAGCCTTGCATGACGATCCATCGCCGCGCATTCCTGAGCGCTTCCGCCGCCTTCGTCGCCCTCGCGATCAGCCCCAAGCCGTTCGCCTGGGCCGATCTCGATGACGAAGTCGCGGCAGCGATCCGCGCGGCGATCGATGGACGCGACGTGACCGAGGGCGGGATCGACCTCGACCTTCCCGATATCGCGGCGAACGGCGCCTCGGTGCCGCTCGGCGTGATCGTGGAAAGCCCGATGACTGCGGATGACCATGTGCGGGCCATCCATGTCTTCGCCACGCGCAACCCCTCCCCCGGGATCGGCGTCTTCCATCTGAGCCCGGCCAACGGGCGCGCCGAGGTCTCGACGCGTATCCGTCTGGCCGAGGACCAGGAAGTCATCGTTCTGGCCGAATTGTCAGACGGCACGCTGCTGCGGCAGAGCGCCTTCGTCGAAGTCTCCGTCGGCGGCTGCACCACCTGAGCCAGCGAGAGAGAAGGAAGAGCCATGTCACGCCCCCGCGTCCGCCTGCCCCGTTCCGCCTCCGCCGGCGAGGTGATCGAGATCCGCACGCTGATCGATCACCCGATGATCACCGGCCTCTCCTCCCCCGAACCGCGCGACATGCTCGAGCGGCTGGAGGTGCGCATGAACGGCGAGCCGGTCTTCACCTACGATTTCGACAACGGCAGCTCCGCAAACCCGTACCACGTCTTCTTCGTGCGCATCGAAGAGACCAGCGATTTCAGCTTCGTCTGGACGCATGAGGATGGCGGGGAGTTCAGCTTCGAGGGTCAGGTGAGCGTGGGGTGAGGCGGCAAGCCCTCGCCTTGAAGGTTGCTCCGTTTAGGCCTGCAATCACCATGCGGACCGGAGGAATTCTCTGAAAACCGCTCTTTCGATGCAGCACGCTTGAAGCAGTCGTCCGTTTACGCTCACATGCGCCGATGAAGCTTTTTGCGAACCGTCCCATCGCGATTCGGCTGGCGGTCTCGGCGCTGTTCTGGAGTTTCACGATCCTGCTGGTGGCCGGGGTGATCCTCGTCGCCCTGTATCGTGAGACCACGGAACAGACCTTCGACCGGCGGTTGCTCGTCTATGTTACTGCGCTCTCCGCCGATATCACGGCGGGCGATGACTCGCGCGGAGCGCAGGCGGCGGGGGATCCGTTCTTCGATCTGCCGCTCTCGGGCTGGTACTGGCAGATCGCACAGCCCGGCGCCGCCTTGCGCGACATCCGCACCTCGCTCTCGCTCGTCGGCGCGACCTTGCCGGCCCTCGATGCCCAGGCCGAGGCGGATCCCGAGAGCGGCATCAGGCGCGGCTATGCGCAGGGTCCCGACGAGCGCGCACTGCGCCTGATCGAGCGCGATATCCGTGTCGGCGAGGACACCCATTACATCATCAGCGTCGCCGGTCCCTCCGACGAAATCGACGCGGATGTGCGCGGTTTCACCCTCGCGATCAGCCTCACCTTTGCTGCGCTCGGCCTGGCGCTGGCTCTGTCGACCCTGCTGCAGATCCGCTTCGGCCTCTCGCCGCTGCAGCGTTTGCGCGCGGCGCTGATCGGTGTGCGGCGGGGCGAGGCCGAGCGGATCGCAGGCGATTATCCGCGCGACATCGCGCCACTGGCCGGCGAGATCAATCTCCTGATCGAGAGCAACCGCGACATTCTGGAGCGCGCGCGCACCCAGCTCGGCAATCTCGCCCATGCGCTGAAGACACCATTGACGGTGCTCGTCAACGAGGCGCAGGGGCGTGACGACACCCTCGCCCGCACTGTCGAGGAGCAGGCGCGGATCATGCGCGATCAGGTGACCTACCATCTCGACCGCGCCCGCGCCGCCGCGCTTGCCGGTACGCTCGGGTCGATCACCCCGGTCAAGCCGGTAGCGGAGGCGCTCGCACGGACATTCGTGCGCATCTATCGCGACAAGGATATCGCGTTCGATTTCACCGGGCTGGAGACCGCGCAGTTTCGCGGCGAGAAGCAGGATCTCGAGGAAATGCTCGGCAATCTGCTCGACAATGCCTGCAAATGGGCAAAATCCGGCGTCTCCCTGCATGCCCGCGCCGGTGGCGACGACGAAGCGCCGCGGCTCGTGCTGATCATCACCGATGACGGCCCCGGCGTCCCCGATCCGGCGGCGCGGGCGCAGATGCTGCAACGCGGGCAGCGCCTCGACGAATCGAAACCCGGTTCCGGTCTCGGCCTGTCGATCGTCGCCGATCTCGTGGCGCTCTATCGCGGGCGCCTGCGCCTTGAAAACGCCGCGAAGGGCGGGCTTGAAATAACCCTGGAGCTACCCGGAAACTGCGGTTGAGCCGGTTTCTTCGTTCAGCCACCGTTCAGGCGCGATAGGCTTGATTGCACCGGTTGGTATCTCAGCGCTCTGCCCGGCCAGGCTCCCGGGCCAGGCGCTGTGGCATTTTGGAAAGATCGCATCATCGCCTCCGTCAGCGGCCAACCGCCTGACGGCATGATGTTTCCGGGAGAAGTGAGAATGGGTTTCGGTAAAGCAGCTGCGGGTGCGGCACTCATCGGTATCGTGGCACTGGGCGCCTGCTCACCGCAGGGCATGGGGCCGCGCCAGGAAGTCGGGATCGTGTCGGGCGCGCTGATCGGCGGGACGGCCGGCCATCTGATCGGACGTGGCGACGGCGCATCGATCCTCGCCGGTGCATTGCTCGGCGGCATCATCGGCGGGGCGGTCGGCGCAGATCTCGACGAGCAGGAGCGCATTCGTGCAGCGCGTGCGGAGTTCCAGGCGCTCGATACCGGTCGCCCGATGACCTGGCGTGGTGATCGCCGCGATGTTCGCGGCGAGGTGATTCCCGGCCCGAGCTTCTCGGAAGGCCGTCAGTTCTGCCGCGAATATACGCATACGATCTATATCGGCGGTCGCCCGCAGGAGGGCTTCGGCACCGCCTGCCGCCAGCCCGACGGCTCGTGGCGCATCGTCAGCTGAGGCGGCGTCAGCGGAAGGCGCACCGGCGCGTCTTCCGCTGATCGGCAATGCGGCCCGATACAGACGCAGCGCCCACGCGCTCACGCGATGACGGGCAGTGCCTTCGCGCGATAGCTATGCGTGATGCGGCGATCACGCTCAGGGTCATGCAATTCCATTCGAAACTGGCTGGCCGGACGCACGCCGCCCTTGGCGCCGAACGTCCCGCACATCATCGCGGTGCCGGGCGCCAGACGCTCGCCGTGCGCGAAGGGGGATGTCGCCATCAGCTCGGTGAGGGGGCGGATCGCGGCGAGGGTGCCCTGCTGGTAGAGTTGCCATTCGGCCTCGTCACCATCGCGGATCCAGGAGGTCAGCGCGAGATCGTCGAGGCGATCACGCAGCTCATCGAAACGCCAGAGCTGCCGCGCCACCGGCTTGGCGCAGGCCTGTTTCGAGAAGGCGACGGAGACGCTCTCGAGCTTGCGGTCGGTATGGTCGGAGCCGAGCCCGAGCCACAAGGTCTCGCCATCATCGACGAGGAGCGGCTCGACTTCGCCGGATGCCTCGTTGCCGAGGAACTCGACGTCGCTCTCCTGCGTCAGCAATTGCGCCGAGAGACGATAGAATAACGGCACCTGCGAGGGCGCCGGCACGCCGAGCGCGGCCAGTTCCTCGATATGATGATCTACCGCCGCACGGTCACGCGCCGTCCAGCCGGCCACGACGAGATTGTCGATGGCGATCGCCTTC
>PXAW01000368.1 GCA_003567055.1 Hyphomicrobiales bacterium | reverse complement strand
GGTGGCTCGAATTCCGCGTTCAGGCAGACGCGCGCAGATGCGTCCCCCAGCGATCGCTCACAATCGCGAAGCTGGCTGAGCACCATGCGAACATACTCGACCGGCAGGGTCTCCTGCAGACTGCTCAACGTTACGTCATTTGGGCGCAATGCCATTTTATTCTCCAATGTTAACGGAAGAGCATAAATGAATTCGTGCGCGAATGCGACAAGTAATTGAAGGGGATGAGATTTAGAGTTGAAATTATACTCGCAAGAATTCGTTTTTTCTCGTGTAGTCGCAGAATCCAAAATGAATTTTTCCGTCGCTGACGACGAATTCAGAAAATCTGCAAACGCCCATCCAGAATTATTTCGTAGCTATGCCTGGACGGGCAACCCGGGTGTTCTCGTGATAATCACTGCAAAACCTCACCCCTCCCGGCCCCGTCTGCGCAACAGCCAGACGAAGAAGGCGCCGCCGATCAGGCCGGTGACGATGCCGATGGGCATGTCTTCGGGGCGCATGATGGTGCGGGCGATGATGTCGGCCCAGATCAGGAAGATGGCGCCGGTGAGCATCGCCGCAGGCAGGACGCGGGCATTGTCGCCGCCGACGATCAGCCGCACGATATGCGGGATCATCAGGCCGACGAAGCCGATCACGCCGGAAAACGCCACCATCACCCCGGTCACCAGAGCCGCGACGACGAAGACCGCGAGGCGAAACGCCGCCACGGGGATGCCGAGCGTCGCCGCCGTCTCGTCGCCGATGGTCATGGCGTTGAGCGAGCCCGCGACGAGGCGGAACCACAAGGCCGCGCCGGCGAGGATCACCGCCGGCCAGATCAGATGCCCCCATTGCGCCAGCCCCAGACCGCCCAGCATCCAGAACACGACCGTATGCGCCGCGCGCGGATCGCCCATGAAGATCAGGAGATTGGCCAGCGCCATCACGATGAAGGAGACGGCGACGCCGGTCAGGACCAGCCTGTCGGCGGAGGTCGCCCGCGCGAAGGTGGCGAGCGCGAGCACCAGCAGCGTCGCCGCGAGCGCACCGATGAAGGCGAAGATCGGCACGGTCGCGAGCCCGAGAAACATCCCCGTATGCAGGAGCGCGAGGATCGCCCCGAAGGCCCCGCCCGACGAGATCCCCAGAAGATGCGGATCGGCCAGCGGATTGCGCGTCACCGCCTGCAGGACGGCGCCCACCAGCGCGAGCCCCGCCCCCACCAAAGCCGCGAGCAGCGCCCGCGGCAGGCGGATATCCCACACGATCGCCGCGCGCCCGGCCGACCAGTCCGGCGTGACGAGGCCCGGCGCAATCCGCTCGAGGATCACGCCCCAGACGGTACTGATCGGGATCGGCACCGCACCGAGGCTCACCGCCGCCGAGAGCGAAAACAGCAAAAGCCCGAGCCCGATCCCCCACAACCCCTTGCGCAGCGCGCGCGTGCGGCGAGGCACCCTTGCCTGTGCAGCGATGACGGGAGCGGCGATCTCGGGGCCGGGCGTGGCGCGCATGCGCCTTACTCCGGCGCGCGTTCGGTGGCCGGCGCGCTGCCGTGGAAGGCCTCGGCGAGGGTGCGGATCGCCGCGATATTGCGCGGCCCGGGCGTCGCCTCGACGTAATCGAGCACCACGAAGCGGTCATTGACCACCGCATCCATCTCCGCGAGCGCCGGATTTCCGCGCAGGAAGGCGATCTTCTCCTCGGCGGTGACCTCGCCGTAATCGACGATGATGATCACTTGCGGATCGCGCTCGACCACCGGCTCCCAGGCGACCCGCGTCCAGGAGGTCTCGACATCATCGAGGATATTGCGCCCGCCGGCCGCCTCGATCATCGCATGCGGCATGGCATAGCGCCCGGAGGTGAAGGGCGTGTCCTCGCCGCTGTCATAGACGAAGACGCGCGGAGGCTCACCCTCGGGGATTTCCTGCGCGATCGCGTCGAGCTCGTCCCGCCAGCCGGCGATCAGCGCTTCGGCGCGGTCATCCACGCCGAAAATGGCGCCGAGATTGCGGATATCGGTGAACATGTCGTCGATGGCGACGCGCTCGCGCTCCATGATGTGGATGCAGCTCTCGGTGAGTTCGTAGACCGTGACCCCGAACGGCGCGAGCGTCTGAGGCGTCACCTCACCGCCCACGCGCATGCCGTAATTCCAGCCGGCGAACCAGAAATCGACATCGGCGCCGATCAGCACCTCGCGGGTGGGATAGCGCGCGGAAAGTTCGGGCAGCGCGGCCACGCCTTCGCGCATGGTCTCGTCGAGCTTGTTCCAGCCCGAAATCCCGGTATAGCCCACCATCGCGTCAGTGAGGCCGAGCACCAGCATCATCTCGGTGAGATTGACGTCGTTCGAGGCTGCACGCTGCGGCGGCGCATCGAAGGTGATCTCGCGGTCGCAGCTCTGCACCGTGACGGGATGGGCCATTGCCGGCGTGATCGGCAGGCCGAGGGCGAGATTGGCGAGGAGCAGGCCGGCGAAGGCCGGGCAAGCACGGTTCATGACGATTTTTCCCTTTGCGGAATGGCTGGCGTGGTTGCCTGGAAATGCGCCTCGGTGGGCAGCGCGAAATCGAAACCGGTTGAAGCGCGCGGCGTCGCCACGACGCGAAAGGCGCGCGCGATCAGTTCGGGGGTGAGCACCGCCTCCACCGGCCCGAAGGCGAGCGGGTGGCCGTCGGCCAGGATCAGAAGGTCATCGGCGAAACCGTGGACGAGGTTGAGATCATGCAATGAGGCCACGACCGTGGCGCCGAGATCGCGCACCAGCCGCAGCACTTCGAGCTGGTGGCGGATATCGAGATGGTTGGTGGGCTCGTCGAGGACGATCAGCCCCGGCTCCTGCGCCAGCGCGCGCGCCACCATCACCCGCTGGCGCTCGCCGCCCGAGAGCGTGCCGAAAGGGCGTTGCGCGAAATCATGCAGGTCGAGCCGCTCCAGCGCGTGATTGACGATATGCAGATCTTGGCGCGAGAGCCCGCCCAGCGCCCGGCGATGCGGGGCGCGCCCGAGCGCGACGATCTCCGCGACGCTGAGCGCGAAATCCGTCGGCTGCTCCTGCAGCACCGCCGCCACGCGCTGCGCCACGCGGCGCGCGGGCATGGCCCGGATATCCTGCCCGTCGAGCAGGATGCGTCCCGCCTGCGGCTTGTGGAAACGGTAGATCAGCCGCAGGAGCGTGGATTTGCCCGCGCCATTGGCGCCCAGCACCCCGAGCACGCGACCCGGGGCGAGATCCAGGCTGACCGGATGCAGAATACCGTTGCCCCAGGAGACGGCGTCGAGGGCGAGCCGGGCGGCTGCGGGAGGCGGACAGCTCATGGCTGCACCATCCCCTGCATCGGGCCTTGCGCAGTCATGAGCGCGCGACAACGACCGCCGCAAAGCGGATCATCCGCGCAGATCATGCTTTCAGAATGCGGATTTGCGTGCTGCATTTGGCCCTCCGCCTGCGAAAGCAGGGGGCACAGGTTGCCAGACGCATGACACGCGTGAGCGCGCTTTGATCATGTGGCCTCCTCCGGACACCCCGCCGGTCTGGTGTTGCATCGGCGATGGCAGGTCTCCTGGCTCGCGGGTCATCGCGCCTCTCCGCCTTCCCGCTCCCGTTTCCGGAAGCAGTGGCATGAAGGGGGCGCTCTCCGCTCACAGTTGCGGGGGCAGCACCGGAATTGGACATCATCTCGCGGGAGACGATTCGCGCACCGGTTTCCCTATTCTCCCGGCTTGCACCGGGCACCATCGCGATCTTGGTAGCAGGGCCGGTTGCGCCGGCCAAGGGCCGATATCCCCCGATCGCGGTTTTCCCGACGAAAACGGCGACCGGCCTGTCTGGCCGATCGCCGCCGATCGTGACTTCTGGCGCGATCAAGGCCGCCCGGAGATCAACGCTCCGAATCGTCTCCCCGGGAATCGTCTCCCCCAGAATCGTCTCCCGCAGAATCGTCAGCCCCCGGATCCCCGGCATCCGGCGTCTCGCCCGATGCGCCGCCCTCGGTCGAATCGGCTCCCGTTTCCGGCACCTCATCGAGATCGACCTCGTCATCGACCACGGCAGCTTCGGTTTCGCCCTCG
>PXAW01000157.1 GCA_003567055.1 Hyphomicrobiales bacterium | reverse complement strand
GGCTCGCTGCGCGCCTCGAAATAGATCGCCTCCGCGAGGCAGCGCATTTCGGCGGCGCGCTTGCCGGGATCGATCAGGGCGGCATAATGCGGCTGGTTCGGATAACGGCGCACGAAGCGCGAGGCGCCGGCGGGCAGGGTCACCGGTACGGCGGCGACCTCGACCGGGCTCCAGCTATGGGTGACCGGCGTCATCGCCGCGAAGGTCTCGACCCGCGCCACGGAGGGGGTGGCCCCGTCGCGTCCCGGCGTGATGCCCCCGGCCTTGCCGATCCCGGACGAGCCCTGTTCGGCGGCCTGCGGCGAGGGCTCCGCCGTGGCGCGATCGGTGGTGGTCGGCTGCGGCGGGCGCTCGAAGCTCTGATCGAGGCTGAGTTCCCCCGGCAGGGCGCCGCCCCGTTCCAGCGGCGGCAGCGCACCTGTCGTACCTCGAAAGGCGCGCAGATGCGGGTCTTCGTTCTCGATATCACGCCCCAGCCGGCTCAGCGTCGGGCGCAGCGGCACATAGGGATCGCCCTTGTTGTCGCGGTTGAGCTCGGGCATCTCGCCCTCGAAGGCGCCGTCTTTCGGCTCGAAACGCGGCGGGCGCACCAGATCCGTGCGCAGGGCGTCATCGGGCAGGCCGAAACGCAGGGAGGCCTTGTGCGCGACCGGCGCCGTCAGGGCCGTCGATCCGGGCAGGGCCCGCAGATTGGTCACGCGCGGCGGGGTGATCAGCTGGTCGCTCGCGGTGATCGCGCCGATGCGACCCGTTTCACGGATGGTATGGCCGATATCGGAGACGTCGTTGCTCGCCACGGCGGTGAAGGAAACCAGCATGCCCCCGCCGAGCGCCCATGGCGCGACAGTGGCGCAGACCCACCGCATTCCGAAGAATTTCCGACGCCGACGCACGCGAACACCCTCGATACTCGTGACACGGGCGACACACCGTGCCGCTTTCATCAAGGATCGCGAATCAAGGTTCAAAAAGAGTTAAGGCGATGGCGCGGCTTGTCCGCATCACCGGGAGGCCCGCCCGGTCGCAGTTGCGCGGCGCGCGCGCGCATGATAGCGCCTGCGCAGGATAGTCAGCGTCCATAAGGACGCACCATTGGGATTGCCCGGATGACCGAACCACGCCCGCTGCGCATCGCCCCCTCCATCCTCTCCGCCGATTTCGCGCGCCTGGGCGCCGAAGTCGAGAGCGTCGTCGAGGCTGGTGCCGACTGGATCCATATCGATGTGATGGACGGGCATTTCGTGCCCAATCTCACCTTCGGGCCGCCGATCATCAAGGCGATCCGCCCGGCCACCACGCAGGTCTTCGACGTGCATCTGATGATCGCACCGGTCGATCCCTATCTCTCGGCCTTCGCCGATGCCGGTGCGCAGGTGATCACCATTCATGCCGAAGCCGGCCCGCATACGCATCGCAGCCTGCAGGCGATTCGCTCGCTCGGCTGCAAGGCCGGAATCGCGCTCAATCCCGGCACGCCGGCGGAGGCTGTCGCACCGCTTCTCGACATGGTCGATCTGGTCTGCCTGATGACGGTCAATCCCGGTTTCGGCGGTCAGGGCTTCATTGCTTCGGTCGTGCCCAAGATCGCGCAGGTGCGCGCCATGATCGGGGACCGTCCGATCGAGATCGAGATCGATGGCGGCGTCACGCCGCAGACCGCGCCGGAAATCGTCGCGGCGGGTGCGAATGTGCTCGTCGCCGGCTCCGCCGTGTTCAAGGGCGGGCAGGATGCCTATGCGCGCAACATCGCCGCCATCCGCGAGGCCGCGCAGAATGCGCGCGCGTCAGCCGGCGCAGCGGCGGGTTGAGCGGCGATGGTGCGCGGGGGAGGCGGGTTACGCAGTTTCGCGGCCGTTCTCGCTGGCACCGTCTGGCGGATCGCCCTTGCCGGCCTCGCCGCTGCGGCGCTGGCTTATCTGCGCGTGCTGGAGCGTGGCGAGCCGGTCAACCCGCGCACGGAGGCGCTGATCGCGCTGTTCGGGGTGGCGGGCGCGCTCGCGGCTTTGCTGCTGATGCTCTTCGCCGCCCTCTTCCTGCGCCGCGCGGGGCGCCCGACGCGCCTGCTCTGGGGGCTCGTCCTTGCCGCGCCGGCCTTTCTCGTCGCGCTCTATGCCGGGTTCGCGGTGTTTCACAGCGCTGCGGAACTGGAAGGTCTCATCGCCGATCCGGGCGATGCGCATCACCTGCGCCATCTGATTCATCGCCTGACTTTCGTGGCGGCGGGATATGTCGTCGTCTTCGCCCCGGCCTATCTCTGGCCCTGGCCGCTGCCCCTGATCGCGCTCATCCTCGCCCTGACCCTGCTGCACCGCCGCCGGCGTGAAAAGCGGACTTGACGCGGGCCGCGACACGACATACGAAACCGGCATCGGGCGCGTAGCTCAGCGGGAGAGCATTCGCTTCACACGCGAAGGGTCACAGGTTCAATCCCTGTCGCGCCCACCATTTTCCGACAATACCGATGCCGATATCCCGCAAGCCTTGAGTTCCAAGCCTCGAGTTCCAAGCCTGAAGCTGCATCACGCATTTGCCGCCTGCCGTCTTTCCGCGTTCCCGATCACCTCATGCCTGAATACGGTCCCGGCCGGCAGGAAGACGACGGCGTCGCGCGCATCATTCCGGCTATCGGGAAACGCCGCCCTGATGCCGGCAGCATGATCAGGCAGGAGCGGCGCTGCGAGGATTCCGAAGGCCTTGAGGCCGAGTGCGGCCAGCGCCGCCCCCGTGCGGGCATAGTCGCGTGCGGGTCCCGACGTGCCCAGTTGCCTTTGCGCCTGGCAGAAACGGATGCTGTCCTGCGCGAAATCCGTCAGGTTCCGCCATGCGATCTGCGGATCGAAGGCTTCCGGTGTCAGCAGCCGGTCGAGTCGGCCCGCGAGATCGTGCAGCTGCGCCAGCCAGGCCTGCTGATCGGTCAGCCAGGCACCGGGTTCCGGCACTGTCCCGCCATGCGGCGCGAGCAGCGCGGCGACATCCTCGCCCCATCTTTGCAACATCTGTCCGATGAGCGGGTCCGAGGCGGTGCCGGGAGCGTGCGAAGCGCCCGATCCGTCACTGAGCGGCGTGACCAGATGCTGGCGCGGCATGGCGAGCGCGGGATCGAGCGCGCCGAGCAGGGCGGGCAGGAGGAGCGTGTGAATCGCGATATCCGCGTGCCCGTAACAATGCACCAGCATCCTGTCCGGATCACAGGCACGGGAGAGGGCTTCGCCCGGTACGGCGGGCAGGCTGCCCTGCGCGATCGTCGCGCGGGCGATGTCCCACAGATGGCCGATGCAGCGTTCCGCAAGTGGATCGGCCAGGGTATCGGCAGCCTGACCGGCATATCCCGGCACCTGCATCCCGGTTTCTGCGGGTACGGGATATGAGAACGGGATATCGTGCAAACCATGATCAAGGATGGCCTGGGCGCAGGCATAGGCGCGGGCGGGCATCTGCATCTGCTTGATCACGGTGTCGAGCCTGGGCGCAATCTCCGCGAGCCTGAAGAAGCGCCGCGCGACCGGCGCGATCTCCACGGGCGTTCCGTCCGGGCCATTGCGCGGATCGATCAGGGTGTCGCAGGCAACGGGCATCCGACAGGTTTCACAAAACGGCGCGGATGTCTCGCAACCGCAATGGGGGCAGGTTCCGCGCACGTGCGTTTCGTGCAGGAAGCGGCCCGTCGCATCGATGAAAGCGGGTGCCGTACGCGTGACGACATGGCCGTCCCGCATGAGCTGCGCGATCACCATGTCACGGAAAGCGGCGCGATCGGCGCGGTCATTCGCGTCCGGCGCGTCGTCGGATGCCCTCACATGCAGACAGGCCACACCGCGCTGGTCCAGGGCGCGGTGCAGGATCGCCCCGCTTTGATGCGGGTTCTGATCGCCGCGTGACGCTGCGGAATAGATGAGCGTATCGCGCAGATCCGGACCGGTTTGCACCTGCTCGCGATGACGCGTCGCGAGATCGCCCATCCAGTAGATCGAGATCAGGCGCAAGGGGGCGGCCCCGGCCCGGTTTTCGATGATGTGATTGACGAAGGGGGCAAACACAACGCCCTGGCCGGCCCGGATCGGCTTGCGG
>PXAW01000388.1 GCA_003567055.1 Hyphomicrobiales bacterium | reverse complement strand
TCGCCACGAGAAACAGCCCCAGCCCGAAACCGAGCACGGGGCGGCGACCGATCCGGTCGGAGAGCGGGCCGTAGAGGAATTGCCCGAGGGCGAAACCCAACAGGAAGGCCGAGAGGGGGAGTTGCGCCCCGGCAATCGTGGTGCCCAGCCCCGCGGCAATGGCCGGAAGGGCGGGCAGGTACATATCCGTCGAAAGCGGCCCGAGCGATGTCAGCATGGCCAGCGTCGCCGTCATGGCGAGGGTGTCGGCGCTGAGCTGAAAGCGTGTTGTGGTGGGCGGTGTCGCGGATGTCATGGCCTCTGTTTAGCCGCTGGGCGGATCGCGGGAAAGCGCGTTATGTGCGGGCCGACGCCGATCCCGGATGCGCAGGCGGGATGGCAGACCCGATCATCCGGGGCTTGCTCCGGCGCCTGTGATCAGGCAAGCGATGGCGAGATGCTCCGCCGCAAGGAAGAGTACCCTTTCCGAAAGCCGAATTGTCAAACCGTGATGTCCCGTCCACCCCGCCCCGCCTTCACCCTCGCCGGAGCCCGACTCGGCGCGCGCCTCGCATTGCCGCTCCTGCCCGGTGCGATGGTCTTCGCCTCGGCCTTCGGCGCGGCGGCGGCGCAGAAGGGGCTGGAACTGTGGCAGACCATGGCCTTCTCCGCGACGGTCTTCGCCGGCGCCTCGCAGATGGTGGCGCTGGAGGTCTGGCAGGATCCCTGGACGCTTTCGGGGCTTCTCGTGGTGACGGTGCTGGTGGCGACGGTGAATGCGCGCATGATCCTGATGGGCGCGGCGATCCAGCCTTACATGGTCGGCGCGAGCCGGGGGCAGGTCGCCGCCGTGACCTTCGTCCTCGCCGATGCCAACTGGCTGATCGGGATGCGTTATCACGGCGAGGGCGGGCGCGATATCGGTGTCGTGTTCGGCGCCGGGTTGATGCTGTGGTGTGGCTGGGTGGCGGCGACCCTGCCGGGCCATCTCGCCGGCGCCGTGGTGCCCGATCCCGAGCGCTTCGGTCTCGATCTCGTCATGCCGATCTTCTTCGCCGCCATGCTGGTGCCGATGTGGAAGGGCGCGCGTCCGGCGATTCCCTGGGCGGTGGCCGGGAGCGCTGCCCTGATTGCACAGGCCCTGATCCCCGGTTACGCCTTCATCATCGTCGGCGCGCTTGCCGGCGCGATCGCGGGGGCAGTGATCGACGATGCCTGAATTCGCGCTCACCACGCCCTACGGCACGCTCATCGCCCTCGTCGCCATGGCGGGGGTGACCTATCTCTGCCGCGCCTCCGGCGTGATCTTCATGAACCGGATCGCGATCGGCCCGCGCCTTGCGCGCGCCCTGCGCGCCCTGCCGGGCTCCATCGTGATCGCCACGATCCTGCCCATCGCCGCCCAGGCCGGTTCCCCCGCATTCCTGGGCATCGCCGCCGCCATCGGTGCGATGATCGCCACGCGTATGGAAGTCGCGGCCATCGCCGCCGGCCTCGTCGCCATCGCGCTCGCCCGCGCACTGGGTCTGTGAGGCCACCCGGGACGGCGCGTCTCGCGCACCGGCGCCGGGTCGGCCCGGTGTCACCGGTCAATCAACCCTTCAGCGATGCCGCATGGTGGGCGGGTCCGGATCGTCGTCTTCGGCATCATCCGCTTCCGGATCTTCATCCGCATCGGTATCGGCATCGGCCGCCGCACCATCTTCGCCCTCGATAGGGAGTGGCATGAACAGGTCGCTGTCATCGAGCGGGTCCTCATCCTCATGCAGCGTCTCGTCATCGGAGGGGGAGGGGATGCTCATGCCGGGCGGGATGCGGCCCTCGATGAAGCCCGCGCCCTTCAGTTCCTCGAGGCCCGGCAGATCGCTGATCTGCTCGAGGCCGAAGTGATCGAGGAAGGCGGGTGTCGTGCCGTAGGTGACCGGACGACCGGGGGTGCGCCGCCGCCCGCGCAGGCGCGCCCAGCCCGCCTCGATCAGGGTGTCGAGCGTGCCTTTCGATGTCGAGACGCCGCGAATTTCCTCGATCTCGGCGCGGGTCACGGGCTGGTGGTAGGCGATGATGGCGAGCGTCTCCATCGCGGCGCGGGAAAGCTTGCGCGGCTCCTGCACTTCGCGCTCCAGCACGTGGCCGAGATCCTCGGCGGTGCGAAAAGCCCATTTCCCGGCGATGCAGCGGCAATTCACACCGCGTCCGGCATAGGAACGCACCAGTTCGTTCATCACCCGCTCGATATCAATACCGGCAGGGAGGCGCTGCGCGATCTCGTCCTCGGGCAGGGGCTCGGCGGAGGCGAAGAGCAGCGCCTCGGCAATCCGCACCGCCTCGAGATGATCGCGCGCCTCGGCGAGCTCGGCATGGAGCCGCTCGGCGATCGCCAGCATGTCGCCGTCCTGGCTCATGGGGATGCCGCCTCAGCCGGTTCAGGCTCGTCCGTGCGACCGCTGCGCGGTTTTACCCAGAGCGCGCCGAAGGCCTGCTCCTGGCGCAGGGCCATCTTGCCCTCGCGGACCATTTCCAGCGTTGCCGAAAGGGCCGAGGCGAGGACCGTGGCGCGCTGTTCGGGGGCGGCGATGTACCGCGTGAGATAGCCGTCGAGGGCGACCCAGTCGCCGCCGATATCATGGCCGAGCAGGCGCTCCAGCGCCTCGCGTGCCTCGGCCAGCGTCCAGACCGTGCGCCGCTTCATGGTCACCCGTGAGGACATCTGCTTCTGGCGCTCGCGGGCATAGGCCGAGAGAAGATCGTAGAGCGAGGCTTCCCACAGGGGTTTGTGGCGGATACGGATCGGCTCGGGCGCGCCGCGTGCGTGGAAATCGCGCCCCAGACGCGGGCGGGCCTCCAGCATCTTCGCCGCGTTGCGGATGGTCTCCAGCCGTTGCAGGCGCAATTGCAGCGCGGTGGCGAGATCGCTGGCGGAGGGCTCCTCGCCCTTCGGGGGCTCGGGCAGGAGCAGGCGCGATTTCAGATAGGCGAGCCATGCGGCCATGACGAGGTAATCCGCCGCCAGTTCCAGCCGCAGCTTGCGCAATTCCTCGATGAAGACGAGATATTGCTCGGCCAGCGCCAGGATCGAGATGCGTGCCAGATCCACCTTCTGGCGCCGGGCCAGTTCCAGCAGCAGGTCGAGCGGGCCCTCGAAGCCATCGACATCGACGATGAGCCCCGGCTCCGCCGCATCGTCGCGCCGGGGGCGGCCTTCCTCGAAATCAATGACCTCGGCCATGCAGCCTCGTGCGATTCGCGCTCACTCCGCCCTCTCGCGGATCACGGGAGAATCGCCCTTTCAGCCCCGAACCGCAAGCAAAGCATCGCGTTTTGCGCGGGCATCCACAGGATCGAAGCCCGGTTGCGGGGCTTTTCGCATGGCCAGCGCCGCCTCCGCCCGGTCCAGGCTCCTCCCGGCGAGAACCGGCGTCTCGGCTGCGATGGCTTGCATCTCGTTCATCGCGCCGGAGCAATGCAGGGCGAGGTCGCATCCGGCGGCGAACAATCCGCGTGCCCGGGTGGCGAAATCGCCTGCAAGCGCCTGCATCCCGACATCGTCGCTCATCAACAGCCCCTCGAAGCCGATCTCGTCGCGGATGATATCCGCGATCACCCGCCGCGAGAGCGTGGCGCAATCATCGGGATCGAGCGCCGTGTAGACCACATGCGCCGTCATTGCCATCGGCATGGCACGCAGGGCCTTGAAGGGGAGGAAGTCCGTGGCGGCGAGCGTCTCGTGCGCGGTTTCCACCACGGGCAGGGCGAGATGACTGTCGACGCCGGCGCGACCGTGGCCGGGAACATGCTTGATCACCGGGAGTACGCCGCCCTCGATGAGGCCGTGTGCGGCCTCTCTCCCCAGATCGATGACACTCTGCGCATCCTCCCCATAGGCGCGATCCCCGATCACGTCATGGGCGCCTGGAACGGGAATGTCGAGACAGGGCAGGCAATCCACATCGATCCCGACATCGCGCAACTCATGCGCGATCAGCCGGGCCCCGAGCCGCGCCGCCTCGCATTGCTGCGCGCGGGTGAGGGCGGGGTTGGCGTAGGCCCGCCCCGGGGGATGGGCCGGCCAGTGCGGCGGGCGCAGGCGCTGCACACGGCCTCCCTCCCGATCGATCAGG
>PXAW01000360.1 GCA_003567055.1 Hyphomicrobiales bacterium | reverse complement strand
GGAGACGACGAGCACCTCGACACCCTGGCCTTTCAGATCCGCGATGTCTTCCGCCAGCGAGGCCAGCCAGGCGGCGTTCAGGCGCCCGCGAGCCCGATCGACGAGCAGGGCCGAGCCGACCTTGATCACCACGCGGCGAAACTGGTCGAGGGAAGGCGGTTGGGGCCGGTCGGTCATGCGGCTTGGTCCGGTCAGGCTTGCGACGTTATCGAGCTTTGCCATCATTCAGCCCCGGCTTGCAAGCAGATGATGGGCCCAGATTCCTCGCCATACCCCCGATGGTGCGCAATCATGTCGCACACGCGCGCATGCCAGGGCCGCCGAAATCACAAATTCGCCGTTTTCAGGACAAAGACCGGCCCGGAAGATGGGCGATCAATCCTGATCTCGATGGTTTCGGGCCGGTCTTCCCGGTCTAGTCAGCCCCCCAGCCCCCCGGGGAACTCGGATCGAAGCCGCCAGAATCGAGGTCGGGCCGTCCCTTGTGGACGGCCCTTCTTTTTGGGGCACTCCTCCCCCGGGCGCGGGCGCGGGCGCAGATCCGCCCTTGACAAATATATAAGCAACTTCTAAATTACGGACATGTTTCAGCGACCGGTGGAAAAGCAGGTTTTCCGCCGGTTCGCCGCACAGGACGAATTCGAGGAGTAGACCCCCATGACCCTTCCGACCATCTCCCCCGCCGAAGCCAAGCGCCTCATCGATGAGGGCGCCGTTCTCGTGGATGTGCGCGATCGGGCCGAACATGCGCGTGAGCACATTCCCCAGGCGCGCAACTTCGCGCTGAGCGAGTTCGACAAGGGCGAACTCCCGCGTGACGGTGCCAATGTGGTGGTGTTCCACTGCAAGTCGGGCATGCGCACCCTCTCCAACGCGCAGGCGCTCGCCGACAAGGCAGGTGAGACCTGCGACGCCTATATCGTCGAAGGCGGCATCGATGCCTGGCGCAAGGCCGGCCTGCCGGTGGTCGAGGACAAGTCGCAGCCGCTCGACCTGATGCGTCAGGTGCAGATCGGCGCCGGCTCGCTCGGTTTCTTCGGTACGCTTGCCGGCATCTTCATCGCGCCCGGCTTCCTGATCATCCCCGCCTTCGTCGGTGCCGGGCTGATGGTGGCCGGCATGACGGGCTTCTGCGGTCTCGCCCGCGTCCTGATCCACATGCCCTGGAACAAGGCGCTGAAGAACCCGCCGGTCGCCAAAACGGCGTAATCTTCCGGCCCGCCCGGTTCCATGCATACCGCGCGGCGCGTCCTACGCGTGCCGCGCGCATCCCCCTTTTTCTGTGTCAGGCTGACAGATCATGCTCGCCCTCACCCTCACCCAGAGCCTCGCCGGACTGGCATCCGGTTCGCTCGTCGGTTTTTCGCTCGGCCTCGTCGGCGGTGGCGGGTCGATCCTGGCCGTGCCGGCCATGGTCTATCTCGTCGGCGTGGCGAGCCCGCATGTGGCGATCGGCACCAGCGCCGTCGCCGTGGCGGTCAACGCCATGATGAGCCTCGGCTCGCATGCGCGTTCGGGCACGGTGAAATGGCGCTGCGCGGCGGTCTTCGCCGGCGCCGGCGTGCTCGGTGCCGCGCTCGGCTCGACCATCGGGCAGATGATCGACGGCGAGATGCTGCTCTCCGCCTTCGCCGTGCTGATGCTCGTCGTCGGCGCGCTGATGCTGAAGCGGCGCAACGCGGTCGGGCTGCCCGACGTGGTGCTGGGGCGTGACAATTTCGGCAAGCTGGTGATCTTCGGCCTGGGCGCCGGCCTGCTCGCCGGGTTCTTCGGCATCGGAGGCGGCTTCCTCATCGTGCCGGGCCTGATCGCGGCGACGGGAATGCCGATCATCAATGCGATCGGCTCCTCCCTCTTCGCGGTGAGCGCCTTCGGTGTCACGACGGCGGGCAACTACGCCTTCTCGGGGCTGGTCGACTGGCCGGTCGCGGCCCTGTTCATCGTCGGCGGATTTCTCGGCAGCGCCATCGGCGCGCGGGTGGCGCGCAGGCTGGCCGATGCCAAGGGGACGCTGAATATCGTCTTCGCGGCGTTGATCTTCGCCGTCGCCATCTACATGCTGGCACAGAATGCGGGTCTGTTGTAGACCCGCCCCCGGTTCAGCGACCTCCATGAAAGCGAGACCGCATCATGTCCTACATTCCGCTCACCGATGACATCGCCGTCGCGCCACAGCTGCGTCTCGAGGATCTCGATGCGATCGCGGCCGCAGGCTACAAGGCGGTGATCAACAACCGGCCCGACGGGGAGAGCCCGGACCAGCCGCCGCAGGAGGCGATTGCCGCGCGCGCGGCGGAACTCGGCTTGGAATACCGCTTCGTCCCGGTGATCTCGGGGCAGTTCGCGCCGCAAGACGTCGCCGCCTTCCGCACCGCGCTCGACGAACTCGCCGGGCCGGTCGTGGCGTTCTGCCGTTCGGGGACGCGCTCCAGCGTGCTCTGGGCGCTGGCCAATGCCGGTCGAATGCCGGAAGATGAGATCATCGCAATCGCAGGGCAGGCGGGTTACGACCTCTCGGCCCTGCGCGGGAGGCTCGACGGGCATGGCCATTGACATTCTGACGAAGACGGTTGACGCAAAAACACGTCTCGAAAATGTGCGTTGCCATGAACCCGGCGCCCGCGCTACAGACGATGGCGCGGCGACGAACCCTTGTGTGAACGTGAAAGCTTCAGATCTCCAGGCCCTCGAACCGAAGGCCGACAAAGTGGCACAATTGCTGACGGCGCTCGGTCATTCCAAGCGCCTGATGGCCATGTGCCGCATGATGGACGAGGAAGTGTCCGTCGGCACCCTCGCCGAATCCGTGGGGCTCGGCCAGTCCGCCCTGTCGCAGCATCTGTCCAAATTGCGGGCGCTCGGGCTCGTCACCACCCGCCGTGAAGGGCAGACGATCTATTACCGCCTCGCTTCCGAGGAAGCGCGCGAACTGATCGGCACGCTCTACAGACTCTTCTGCAAATGAGAATCCGGGATCCGCGCGGTAATGCAGCGCGTGGATCTGCGCATTGCATCACGGCTCGCCCATCTGCGATCCGATAACGCAATTGTGATCACGGGCGACCATGTATGGCCCGCGCCACGGGAATTGCGGCGCGGGTCTGCTGCAGGATTCAGCTGCATTCCTCGCGCGCCCGGCGCAGGGCGGCGGTGAAGCCCAGCAGCGAATAGACATCCGTCGTCTCGTTGCCACGTCCGGAGACGACTTCGAGACGCAGCTCGCTGCCGGCGAGGAATGCATCGACCAGACGGCCCTCATCCGAGGGATCCTTGATCCAGACATTCTCGCCGCTCGTCACCATGGTGAAGCGGGTGCCGTCGACATTGGCGACCGCGTCCTGGCCGTCGCGGGTGGGGAAACCCATCACCACGGCCACTTCGTTGCGCACGTTCTCGGCGGGGCGGAACGAGACGAAGAGATACCCGGCACCGCGCCGCAATTCCTCGGGGAGGCGGCGCTGGGGCTGCGAGAGGGCGTAGCAGACCCTGCTGCCGTTCGCGCTCGCGCTGTAGGCGCCCCAATCATTGAAGGTCCCCAGAAGCGTCGCACCCGATTGTGCATGGGCGCCGCCGGACGGAGCCGCAATCATGGCACCAGCCAGCGCGATGGCGGGGGCGAAGCGGCGGAGAAAACGTGTGAGCATCATGAATCTGACCCTGGACAGTTGGTGGCTCGCCTTGCGGCGAATCGTGCTCGCGGTTTTTCACTACATTGTCCTGAAATGGGCAAAAATACGTTAACCTTTCCTGAATCGGCGGTTTTGCATTGCGCCATCGCGCGGCTGCTTCTAATTTCGTGCCATCGCCTTCGGCGCACAACAGACCGAGAAGCGGCATCAGCCGCCAGAAGAATCGAGGACCGGATTGCTCTCACCCGGCGAGCTCGCTGCACTGGCCAAGGCCGTCGCGCAGTCGCGTGACCGCGCGGCTTTTGCGCGCCTGTTCGATTTCTTCGCCCCGCGCCTGCAGGCCTACCTGATTCGTCAGGGCGCCGATGCGGCGCTGGCCGAGGAAATCACCCAGGACACGATGACCACGCTCTGGCGCAAGTCGGAGCTGTTCGATCCGGCCAAATCCTCGCTTTCCACCTGGCTCTACCGGATTGCCCGCAACCGCCGCATCGATCT
>PXAW01000551.1 GCA_003567055.1 Hyphomicrobiales bacterium | reverse complement strand
AAGCACCCCGCCGCCACCCTCACCCCTGTCCCCTCTCCACAAGGGAGAGGGGAACGCCGGCATCGATCGCTCCGATCAAACCACCAGCCGCGCGCGTGATGCAGCGCGATCTCCCCTCTCCCTCCGTGGAGAGGGGTCGGGGGTGAGGGGCGGCGCAGGACAATCTCCGCCCTCAATGACATCCACGCCCGTCATCACCGCCGCGCACTTCTTCCCCCTCACACCAATCTCAATCTCGGATCTCCCCCCTTCGGCCCCAATGCAAGATGCGTCACGGCCCAGACGAGCGCATCGAGGCGGTCCGGCGAGCGGCCGTTGGACAAACCGTCGAGCCCGAAATCGCACATCTCGTCTTCGAGCTCGGGAAACACCCCGACATGGCGGACCCGATCCTGCGCATAGAGCACGGAGACCGGCTCGGCGCGCAGGCGTTTGCCGCGAGACGCGCGCACCGGCACGACCGGGCAGGCAGGGTCGATTTCCTGAATGACCGTCGTCGCCATCTCACCGCCCTGGTTGACCTCGACGACGAGGGCATCCGCCTCCAGGCGGCGGTAGAGCATCGTCGCCTTCGCCGCCCAGGCATTGGGCTTGAGGCCCGATGCGCTTTCGTCGGCCAGCACGTGGCAGATCCCCTCCGCATCGATCCCGACGCCGATGATCCCGCAGGCATCGGCCCCGGCGCGCGAAGACGCCGGCGGATCGACCGCGACCACGATACGCCGCAGATCCGGCGCAACCTCGCGCCGGGCCCGTTCGAGCAGATCACGCGTCCACAAAGCATCGGCGCGATCCTCGATCAGATCACCGTCGAGCTCCTGGCGTCCCAGGCGCGTCCCCGCATAGCGCCCCACCACCGCATCCAGAAAGGCGGGGGCGAGATTGTCGGCATTGTCCTGCGTGCGCGCCCGGGTCAGGGCGATGCGCTCATCGGCGAGCATGCGCTTTAACAGCGGGATCGCACGCGGTGTTGTCGTCACCACCTCGCGCGGCTGAGCGCCAAGCCGCAAGCCGAACTGCAGCTGGTCCCAGGCTGCATCCGCGTAGCGCCATTTGCCCAGTTCATCCGCCCAGGCCGCCTCGAATTGCGGGCCGCGCAGGCTTTCCGGATCATCCGCCGAGAAAGCCAGCGCCACCGCGCCGTTGGGCCATTCGAGCCGCCGCCGCGTCGCCGTCCAGACCGGGCGCTCGTGCCGGGCATGGATGGCGAGCAGGCCCGAAGGCCCGTCGATCATCACGTCGCGCACATCCGCGAAGGTCTCGCCCACCAGCGCGATCTTGCCGATCGGCTGGCGCGTCAGCCAGGGCAGGCCATGAACCATGCCCTTGATCCATTCCGCACCGGTGCGCGTCTTGCCGGCGCCGCGCCCACCCAGAACCAGCCAGATCGTCCAGGGCAGACCGTTGCGCGCGAAGGTCGGTGGCAATTGGTCGTCACGTGCGCTCAGTGCCCAGCTCGCCTCCAGGATCCGGCGCATCTGCGGGGTACAGAGCGCCCAGAGCGCCTCGCGTTCCGTGTCGCTCGTGCAGGCGTTCCACCTCGAGCGCAACGATCTCAGCCAGATCAGATGCCGTTCCGGTGCCCATGAACGCCCCATCGCGCGCTTCCCCTTCCTCGCCGCTCTCGTTTTCGCGAAGGCTGCGCGCGAGTTTGTCCTCGAGCATGGTCAATTCCTTCAGGCAGCGGGTGAGATCGACGATGTCGCGGGCCGAAGCCGTCTCCGGCGCCGATGCCAGGGTCGACAGACGCGCGGCCACGAAGGCGCGCAATTCCCCGGCCAGAGCCTGCGCACCGCAATCCACCCGCGCGGGCTCGGTGCAGAGCGAAGCCGCCGGCGCATCGAAGGCGGCGAGAAACAGCCCGAGCGCCCGCGCCGTCGGCGCCTTGCCGCGCTCGGCCCAGCCGGCACCGCGCCGAAACCGCGTGAAGGCGTCCGTCTCCATTCCGAGATAAGCCGCGATGCGCCGGCCGGAGCCGATGCCGTTCTCATAGGCGAAACGCGCCAGCACACGCGAAGGCGCATCCGCCGCAGCGGAAGGTGCAGTCATCGCGGAACTCCGGAGAATGGTAGAAAAGCTGGATCGGCGGGAGACGCTGCGCCTCGGCGCAATTCCTCAACGTTCAGGATTAATTGCATAAGACCGGGGCGATGTCAATGCATATTTTCCTATTATTCCGCCCTGCACGCGTTTCACCCCGCGTCCCGACCGCTGTCGGCGCGCCCGGGGCTTGCCGAGACCGCTTCGCCAAGCCTATAAGCCGTCAGTCTTTTCACCGGTCGGCCCGGCCTGCCGGACACCTTTCACACGCGCGTCGACGAGAGCACCATGGCTGGACATTCACAGTTCAAGAACATCATGCATCGCAAGGGGCGCGCCGATGCGCAGCGCTCCAAGCTGTTCTCCAAACTCGCCAAGGAAATCACCGTGGCCGCCAAGATGGGCATGCCCGATCCGGCGATGAACCCGCGCCTGCGCGCCGCCGTTCTCGCGGCCAAGGCGGAAAACATGCCCAAGGACAATATCGAGCGGGCGATCAAGAAGTCCCAGGCCGGCGATGGCGACAATTACGAAGAGATCCGCTACGAGGGTTACGGTCCCGGCGGCGTCGCCGTCATCGTCGAGGCGATGACCGACAACCGCAACCGAACCGCTTCGGATGTGCGCTCCTACTTCACCAAATCCGGCGGCAACCTCGCCGAGACCGGCGCCGTCTCCTTCATGTTCGACCGGGTCGGCCTCGTCGAATACGAGCCCGAGCGCGCCGATGCCGAGGCCATGCTCGAAGCCGCGATCGAGGCCGGCGCCGACGATGTCGTCTCCTCCGAGAACGGCCACGAGATCTATTGCGAGCAGAGCGCCCTGAACGAGGTCACCAAGACGCTCGAAGAGCATTTCGGCGAGGCGCGCAAATCCGCCCTCGTCTGGAAGCCGCAGAACACCATCGCAGTGGATGACGAGACCGCCGAGAAACTGATGCGCCTGCTCGAATTTCTCGACAACCACGACGACGTGCAGAACGTCTTCGCCAATTTCGAGATGACTGACGAGGCGATGGCCAAGCTGTCCGCCTGACAAAATGCTGTCCGCCTGACAGAAAGCTGTCGGCCTGACGGGCGCCCCCAGGGCGCCCCGCTTCAGCGCCGGAGCAGCGCGGCATAGGTATCGAGCGTATCCGCCACCATCCGGTCGAGCGAGAAATTGCGCTCCACATGCAGCCGCGCGCGCAGGGCGAGCGATTCGCGCGCGCTCGCCCCCAGCGTCAGCGCTTCCGCGATCGCATCGGCGAGCGCTTCCGCATCGCCTGCGGGAACCCGCCAGCCGGTGCGCTCCTCGGCCATGACCTGCGGCGGCGACAGAACCGTCTCCGGCACCGCCCCGAGATCGGAGACAACGACCGGCGTCCCCATCGCCTGCGCCTCCACCGCCGAACGCCCGAACGCCTCTGGCTCGATGGAGGGCACGGTCACGACAGAGGCCCCGAGAAACGCCGCCGGCATGTCCGTGCAATGACCGACACGGCGCACCATGCCTGTCAGATCGCGCGCCGCGATCATCTGTTCGAGTTCGGCGACGTAACCGTCACGCCCCTGCGCATCCCCCGCGAGCACGAAGGCGACATCCGTCAGCCCCCAGCTCTTGAGCAGCGCAGCCGCCTCGATCAGCACCCGCTGCCCCTTCCAGCCGGTCAGCCGGGCGGCGAGCAGCACCACGCGCTCATGCGGCGCCACGCCCCATTCCCGGCGCAGATTCTCGATGCGCTCCGGCGCCACGGCGGAGGGGGCGAAGGCACTGAAATCGGTACCGCGATAGATCACCCGCAGCCGCCCCTCGGCCTGGGGGTGCATCGCCGTGATCAGCCCCGCCGTGTAATGCGAGTTGGCAATCACCACGTCGCCGCGCGCCATCACCGAATTATAGAAATTCTTCACGCCGGAACGTGCGTTGTATGAACCGTGATAGGTCGTCACGAAGGGCAGCGAGAGCGCCCGCGCGGCGCCCAGTCCGGACCAGGCCGGCGCACGCGAGCGCGCATGAATCAGATCGACGCCTTCATGCAGGCAGATCCGCGCGAGCCGCCGTACGTTCCACAGCATGGCGAAGGGGTTCTTCGTATCGGCAGGAAAGCGCACCCAGTT
>PXAW01000544.1 GCA_003567055.1 Hyphomicrobiales bacterium | reverse complement strand
TCATCAAGCGCGGCATGGGTTCGGGCTATGCCGGCGTCGAGAACGAGCTGTTCTTCCGCGACAACACCATGATGCTGTTCGGCGACGCCAAGAAGATGGTCGACGAGATCGTCAAGTCGCTCTGATCACACGGTCGCGCCGGGCCCGCACGGCCCGGCGCCTCCGACCGGGGCGGGAGGCCGGCATGGCTGATGAAAGCGATCGGGCCCTCTGGCGCCCGATGGCGCAAGCCGATCTTCCAGCGGTGTTCGCCCTTTCGAAACAGATCCACGAGGCCTATCCCGAACGCCCGGAGATTGCGCGCGAGCGTCTCGTCCTCGCCCCGCAATGGTGCCGCGTACTCGCCCCCGGCGATGGCCTTTGCGGCTACCTCCTGGCCCATCCCTGGCGCCGTGGCGCCCCGCCTGCCCTCGATAGCCTGATCGGCGCGCTGCCCGATGATCCCGATTGCCTCTATATCCACGATCTCGCCATCGCCCCGCAGCGGCGCGGCAAGGGCGATGCGGCCGTACTGCTCGCATCGCTGAAGCACGAGGCCTTCGCGGATTTCCCGGTTATCGCGCTGATCAGCACCGGCCCCGCCACGGGCTTTTGGCAAAGGCAGGGTTTTGCGCCCCGCGCGATCGCACAGCCCGAAATCCTCGCTGGCTATGATCCGCAGGCCCTCTACATGGAGCACCCACGCCCGTGACTGCGGCCCTGCACGTCACGTCTTCGCAAGCGCCTCGATGATCACGAAGGCCTGCGCCATCGGCGGCTCGTCGGTGAGGCTGACATGGACATGCGCCTCATGGCCTTCGGGGATCAGCGCGGCGAGCCGCTCGGCCGCACCGCCCGTCAGTTCCAGCGTGGGCCGCCCCGCCGCATCGTTGACCACCGCGATATCGCGCCAGAACACGCCCTCGGCAATGCCGGTGCCGAGCGCCTTCACCGCCGCTTCCTTCGCGGCGAAGCGGCGCGCATAGCAGGGCCCGGGATTGACACGCGCCTCGCAGCGCGCCCGTTCGCCCTCGGTGAAGACGCGATGCGTGAAGCGGGTGCCGTGGCGCGCGATCGAGGCTTCGACGCGCCGGATATCGCACAGATCCGAGCCGATCCCGACGATCATGCGGATTGCCCGGATTGCTGGTTCGCTCTGGCGGCATCCATCGCCGCGCGCATGGCGCCGATCGCCTCCGGCAATCCGCAAAAGATCGCCTCGCCGATCAGGTAATGGCCGATATTGAGCTCGACGAATTCCCCGATCGCCGCGACGGGGCCGACATTCTCCGTTGTGAGCCCGTGGCCTGCATGCATTTCGAGCCCGATCGCCGCGCCATGCGCCGCCGCGCGGCGCAGCCGGTCGAGCTCGCCTGCGACCCCGGCCTCGTCGCCGGCGAGCCAGAGCTCGGCATAACGCCCCGTATGCAGCTCGACCACCGGTGCCCCGAGCGCGCGCGCGGCATCCATGACGCGCTCCTCCGGCTCGACGAAGAGCGAAACCCGGCAGCCCGCATCTTTGAGAGCGGCGATCGCATCGCGCAGAGCATCCGGGCGCGCATCGAGATCGAGCCCGCCCTCGGTCGTGCGTTCCTCGCGCTTTTCCGGCACGAGGCAGGCGGCATGCGGGCGAAGGCGCGTGGCGATGGCGATCATCTCGTCGGTCACCGCCATTTCGAAATTGAGCGGCTTGGCGATCTCGGCCATGAGCCGCTCCATATCGCCATCGCGGATATGCCTGCGATCCTCGCGCAGATGCGCCGTGATGCCGTCGGCGCCGGCGGCAATCGCCAGATGCGCCGCGCGCACCGGATCGGGATGGGGACCGCCCCGGGCGTTACGCACCGTGGCGACGTGATCGATATTCACACCCAGACGCAACCTGCCGCTCGCCATGATCGCTCACCCTCCTCAATCTCGACCGTCGCATAGCGCAAAGCGCCGCTCGGCGAAAGCACCTGCCGCCGCATCGGATGATGCATCGAACCGATGACAGGCGCCGCCGACGCGCCTAATCTGTCGCGCAAGGCGACGAATAACAATGTCCTGCGAGCCGGTGTCGCATCACCGCAAGAGATCGCGGGCACGCACGGGGAGAGCCGTAATGAGTGATTTGCACGATGAGGGCATGCGCGTGCGGCGCAAGGTGCTCGGCGATGCCCATGTGGATCGCGCCGAGGCGCGCAAGACCGATTTCGACGCGCCGTTTCAGGATTTCATCACCCGCTCCGCCTGGGGCATGCTCTGGACGCGCCCGGATTTCACGCCGCGCGAGCGCTCGCTCGTGACGATCGCCCTGCTCGCCGGCCTGGGCAATGACGGGGAACTCGCCCTGCATCTGCGCGCCACGCGCAATACCGGGGCGAGCCGCGAGGATGTGCGCGAGGCCTTGATGCATGTCGCGGTCTATGCCGGCGTGCCGCGCGCCAATCATGCGCTGAAGATCGCCAAGGAGATCTTCGCGGAGATGGATGCGCAGGAGGCGGGCTCATGAGCTTTACCGAACGCGACACCACCCGCCATCCGCCCGCCCTGACGCCCGCTTACAAGTCGAGCCTGTTGCGCAGCCCGCAAAAGCCGCTCGTCGCCCTCCCCGCCACCCTGTCGGAGCTCACCGGCCCGGTCTTCGGTCACGAGATCATCGGCCCGCATGATGCGGATCTGACCATAAACCATGCCCGGCCCAGCCACAGCGCGATCGGCCCGCGCATCATCGTGCATGGCCGCATCCTAGACGAGGACGGGCGCGGGGTGCCCGATGCGCTGATCGAGATCTGGCAGGCCAATGCCGGCGGGCGCTATCGCCACAAGCGGGACGGCTATCTCGCGCCGCTTGATCCCGATTTCGGCGGCTGCGGGCGCACAATCAGCGATGAGCAGGGCGCCTACGCCTTCCGCAGCATCCAGCCCGGCCCCTATCCCTGGCCCAACCGCGCCAATGACTGGCGCCCCGCCCATATCCATTTCTCCGTCTTCGGCCACGCCTTCGCGCAGCGCCTGATCACGCAGATGTATTTCGCGGGCGACCCGCTGATCGGGCTCTGCCCGATCGTCAACACCATCCCCGACCCACAGGCGATCGATTCGCTCACGGCGCGGCTCGACATGCGCGCCACCCAGCCCATGGACGCCATCGCCTGGCGTTTCGACATCGTCCTGCGCGGGCGCCGCGCCACCTTCTTCGAGAACCGTCCGGAGGGTACCTGATGCAAGATCGACCGGATTATCTCAAGCAAACCCCCTCCCAGACGGCGGGGCCGTATCTCCATATCGGCGCCACCCCGCGCCAGGCCGGGCTCGACTGGCCGCATGCGGATCTCGGCGCCAGCATGATCAGCGACGAGACACGCGGTGAGCGCATCACCATCACCGGCTGCGTGCATGACGGGATGGAGGCGCCGCTGACCGATGCGCTCATCGAGATCTGGCAGGCGGATGCGGACGGGATCCATCCCGGTCGCGGCGATCCGCGCGGGGCGGGCGATCCGTTCTTCACCGGTTTCGGGCGCTGCGCCGCCGATGCGCAGACCGGCGAATTCCGCGTCGAGACGATCCGCCCCGGCCCGGTTCCAGCCCCCGGCGGGACTCAACGCCCCGGTGGCACGCTGATGGCGCCGCATATAAGCTTCTGGATCGTCGCGCGCGGCATCAATCTGGGCCTGCACACGCGCATGTATTTTCCACAGGATGACCTCTCCGACGATCCGGTGCTCGCCCGAATCGAGCATCGCGCGCGCATCGCGACGCTGATTGCGCAGGAATTGGCGCCGGGCGCATACCGTTTCGAGATTTTTCTGCAGGGCCCGCGCGAGACCGTGTTCTTCGATATCTGACGCGGTTTTGCGCCCCGTCGATCGCTGCGGCGCCGGCTTCGGACACGGTCGGTGGGCGAGGTCGGTGGGATTGACTCAGGCTCCCCGCTGTGGCCCCTTGCCGCAGTCGGTGCCCAGTCAGGGCCTAACAGGGAAACCGGTGCGAGGCCGGTGCTGCTCCCGCAACTGTAATCGGTGAGCCCGTCCGAAAGCCACTGGTGCCGCGTGCACCGGGAAGGTGGACATCGCGGTGATGACCCGAGAGTCAGGAGACCTGCCGACGTAAACGCAACCCTGATCGACGAGGGCGGGAGTCCTCGCGGGAGAAGAATCATGAACAAGTTCACCACGGC
>PXAW01000106.1 GCA_003567055.1 Hyphomicrobiales bacterium | reverse complement strand
CGATATCGCCGGCGAGATCGCCGCACTCAACGCCCGCATCGGCATGCCCGCCGATCTCGCGGAAATGGGCGTCGGCAAGCAGGTCATTCCCGATATCGCGCAGAAGGCCGAGCGCGACCATTCCACCGCCACCAATCCGCGAACGGTCACGGCGGCGGATTACGCGGCGATGCTGGAAGCCATGACCGGGTGAGACGGCGCGTCGCCGGCATCAGAGCAGGATCGGCACGACCGATATGATCAGCAAGCCCGCCATCGCGTAGTTGAAGGCGCGCGCCCGATTGCCTTTCAGATAGCGCCCGACCAGCGTTCCGACGGCGAGCCAGGGCAGGCAGCCGAGGATGGCGGCGCCGACGAAGGTCAGCGCGAGCATGATCGCCTGCGGCAAAACGGCCTGCTCGACATTGAGATAAGCCGCGATCGCCGCCGCGCAGACGATCCACGCCTTGGGATTGACCCATTGAAACAAGGCCGCCCCGAAGAATCCCACCGCCCGCTCGGGAGCGCGCGGTTCATCCGTATCCGCAACGCCTTCGGGCGTCACCGGCGCCGTCGCGATCTTCCAGGCCAGCCAGAGCAGGACGGCGAAGCCGATGACGCGCATGCCGATCTGGACCGTGGCATCGGTCAGCATCACCGTCTGGCCGACGCTCAGGGCGAGAACGAAGATCATCGTCGCGAAACCGCCGGCGATCCCCGCCAGCGCCGGCAGCCCCCGCCTGATCCCGACGGATGCGCCGACGGCGGTGAGCAGCACGTTATTGGGGCCGGGCGTCGCAGAGGCGACATAAGCGAACAGGGCAAATCCCCAGATTTCGATCATGCTGAAATCTCTCGTGAGCGTATCACCACATTGCAATCTCTAGCATGATCGTTCTGGTGCGCCACTCCATCATCCGCGCTCCGCCGCAGCCTCTCCCGACGCTGCCAGCATATGCACGACGGCGAAACCGACGAGCGGCAGGATAAGCGCGATGACGAGGAGGTTCGCCCCCGCCCAGCCGAACCAGCCGAGCACGAGGCCGGGCAGGAAGGCGCCCAGCATGGCGAAGATGCCGATCGCGACATCGTTCACCGCCTGCAGCGACAGCGCATGTTCCGGTGCCGCCGCCCGCGCCACGAGATAGGATCCGCCGACATAAGTCATGTTCCAGCCGATTCCGAGAAGGATCAGCGTGAACTCGATGGTCGGCACGTGCCAGGGATAGAGATAGGCCATCGCCGAGGAGGCGATCAGCAGCACACCGCCCGTCACGGTCACGGTCAGGCCGCCAAGCCTCGCGATCACCCGGCCCATCACCAGCGAAGGCAGGAACATCGCCAGCACGTGCCACTGGATCGCGACCGAGATCTGCGTATAGCTGCAACCGAGCCCGTCCATGGTGAGTCCGGAGGCGATCATCAGCAGGTTCATCGCGCCGTAGCCGATCGCGGCGAAGGCCATGCCGATGGCGAGGCGCGGCTGGCGTAATGCATGACGCACATCACGCAGCCCGAAACGTGCCGGCGCGGTCTCGGGGCGCGGGAAGCAAGTCGTGGCGATCAGCAGCGCGATGACGGCCCACAAGACGGTGATGCCGAGATAGGCCGACTGAAACACTTCCGGCGCGAAGAAAGGATGCCGCGACAGCAGCGGGCCGGCAATGGCGGCGAAGGTTCCCCCGAAAACGACGAGTGACATCGCCGTCGCCCTGCGCTCCGGCGAAGCGACTTCGAGCGCGGCGAAGCGGTAGAAATTCTGATTGGCGAGGCTGATGCCCAATAGCCCATGGGCGAGGCAGAGCAGCAGGGGGTCACCCGTGATCAGCGCGAGATAACCCACCAGCCCGCCCGCACCGCCGCATGCGGCAGCACCGAGAAAGACCGGTTTGCGCCCGAAGCGGCTCATCAGCCGCGCCGAGGGATAGGTTGCGAGCAGAAGCGTCAGGAACTGCATGCCGTAGGGCACCGTCGCGAGCCCGCCCGTCCAGCCGAGCTGGCGTGCAACGAGCGCCGACATGGTCACCGAAATCACCGCCGAGGAAATTCCGAGCCCGTTGGCGAGAGCGAGTTTGGCGACGGGAACAACGCCCGCGCCCTTTGTGGAAGTGGTTTCGATCATATTCAAACGAATCTCGATATCCCGCCCCGCACGACATTTTAGGGTTGCATTGTATGAGTCAACGGAAATAATGTATGCAAAACAATGCCGGAGTTTGAGCAATGTGGGTCCCCAGACTGGAAGAAGGCATCTCCAAGACCGTGGCGATCGTGCGCGCCCTGCGCATGGCGATCGAAACGGGTGAGTTGCCGGCCAATACGCGCCTGCCGGCCCAGCGCGAGCTGGCGTACAAGCTCGGGGTCAACCTCTCCACGGTGACGCGCGCCTTCGAACAGGCGACGCAGGAAGGGCTGATCTCCGGCGAGATCGGGCGCGGCACATTCGTGATGCCGCAAAGCCGCGCGGCGAGCCTGTTCGCAGAGACGATCGCCATGGCGGCGCGGATCGACATGGCGCGGATCACACCGCCGAAGATCGATGATGCCATCATCACCGAGACCCTGCGCACGCTACTGGCGGAGCGCGCCGAGGAGGCCTTCGCCTATCCGTCGCTGCTGCAACTGCATCGCGGTTGCGACGCGGTACGCGAATGGATGCGCTGGCGCGGGCTGACGCGCGATCCTGCCCATGTGGCGATTACGGCGGGCGCCCAGGCCGGTTTGCAGGCGGTGCTGACCATGTTGTTGCGGGCAGGCCAAACCGTCCTCGTCGAGGAGCACACCTTTCCCGGCCTGCGCACCACCGCCGATCTGATCGGCATCAAACCCGTCGGGATCGCCTGCGATGCGCAGGGGTTGATCCCGGAGGAGCTCGAACAGGCGCATAAACGCACCGGCGCGACAATTCTCTTCGCCACGCCCAACCTGCAAAATCCGACAGGGTCGATCATGGGTGCGGCCCGGCGCCGGGCGATCGCCGCCATGATCGCGCGCCTCGGCCTGCTGCTGATCGAGGATGACGTCTATGGCAGCTATACCGGCTTGAGGCCTCTCGTTTCGGAATGCGAGGGCCCGCATATTCTGATTTCGAGCCTGTCCAAGGCTTTCTCGCCGGGGCTGCGCTTCGGTTTCGTCATGGGGGATCACCCCGCCGTGGCGCGGCTCGCGAAGGAGGTCTCGATGTCGAGCTGGTTCGCCGCGCCGATTATGATCGAAACCGCGACGAAACTGATCGCAAACGGCGCGGCCATGAACAATGCCGCACAGCAGAAACGCATCGTCGAGGAACGCTGGCCCGTCGTGAAACGCATCTTTCCCGATGCCCCGGATACCCCGCGCACGCATCTGTGGCTGGCAACGCCCCGGGGCAGCAACTTCGCCGGGCTGGCGGCGAAACAGGGTGTCGACATCGCGCCCGCCGGCGCCTTCAGCGTCGCGCGCCGGGGCGGCGATTTCGTGCGCTGCTCGATGACCTCGGTGCGCGATGACGCCGAACTCGCCCAGGGCCTCGCCGCGATCCGCGATCTGGGCGCGCATATCCCCGTGGACGAAACAATGGCTGCGTGAGCGCAGCGCTCAGGCGCCCCCCTCTTCACCCACGACGAGCCCCGATTCCCACCCCAGAATGGCCCGCTTGCGGGTCAGCCCCCAGTGATAGCCGGTCAGGGCGCCCGAGCGCCCGATCACCCGGTGGCAGGGCACGACGAAGGAGATCGGATTGCGGCCCTCCGCCGCCCCGACCGCCCGCGCGGCTTTCGGGCGCCCGATCTGCCTTGCGATATCGGAATAGGTTGCCGCACGCCCGAACGGGATGCGCAACAGCGTCTCCCAGACACGCAATTCGAAATCGGTCCCGATCATGACGACGCGCAGCGGCTGATCCGGGCGCCACGCCTCGCGGGAGAAGACCCGCGCCGCATAATCCGCCGTCGCGGCGTCGTTCCTCGCAAAGTTCGCATTCGGCCAGCGCCGGCGCATATCGGCGAGCGCGGCGTCGCGCGCGCGGTCATCGACGAAGCCGAGTCCGGCCAGTCCGCGCGGCGTCGCCACGACGATCGCCTCGCCGAACGGCGTGGGATGATAGCCATAGAACATGCCGACCCCGCCGCCGCCGCTCTTGAACTCACCCGGCGACAGCGCCTCATGCGTCACGAAGAGATCATGCAGGCGCGACGGG
>PXAW01000541.1 GCA_003567055.1 Hyphomicrobiales bacterium | reverse complement strand
GAGATAGATTGCCGTCGGCGTCTTCGAGGTGCGGCTGACGCCAAAGAGCAGCACATCCGCCTCCTCGATATCGTCGGGCAATTGCCCGTCATCATGCATCAGCGTGAAGTTCATCGCATCGATACGCTTGAAATAATCCGCATTCAGCATGTGCTGGGCGCCGGGCCGCGCCGTCGAATCAGCGCCGAGATAGGCCTTGAACAGGCTGTGCACGGGCGAGAGCACCGCCAGGCAGGGCGAGCCGGTATCGCGGCAGGCCGCCTCCAGCCGCTCCGAGAGCTCGCTCTCCACCAGCGTATAGAGCACGATCCCCGGCGCCGCCTCGATCTCGGAGATGACACGGTCGAGCTGCTGCGGTGAGCGCACCAGCGGATAGACGTGCTCGATCGCGGAAACGCCTTCATATTGTGCCGTCGCGGCACGGGCGACCGTGATCAGGGTCTCGCCGGTCGAATCGGAAACGAGATGAAGGTGAAAGAAGCTGCGTCCCATGGATCGCCCCCGCATTCATGTACCGGCCCGTCGCGATCGCCACTGCCACGCGCGAATCACCTGAGCATGCATTCCACGAGCGGGGTTTTCCCGCAAGCATCTCGCGTCCTGTGGATGGATTCGGAGAGGGGGAGGTCGCTCCCCGGCAGGCTGCGCGAGTCGGGGATGATCATCAACAATCGCGATTCCGTGGAAGCCGGAATCATGCCGCATGGGGGAATCGGGCGAATCACGATTCGACCCGGGCTGATACGCGTGGCGGATTGACGCGTTAACGCTTTGTTAAGGAATGGTTTCGTTAATCAATCGTTAACGATTCCGACCGCTTTCGATCCTCCACAACCCTCACCCATCCTGCTGTGGATCACCTGTGGACGGTTTTGTGCGGGCGGAATCAGGCTCTCAAGAAAAAACCAATAAAGATTCTGGATTCAAATTTGTTTTTTTGATTCCGGATCAGGGCGTTGATCGCATCGCCCCGGGGTCTTATCGAAGGTGAATGACAGGCGTCGCTGGGCGACGCATGGCGATGGAGTGACGCTGTTGACCGAGACGACGCAAAGCCGGGCGATCATGCAGGTTCTCGCTGGCGAGGCCGTTTGGCCACCGCCGATCTGGGTGATGCGCCAGGCGGGCCGCTACCTGCCGGAATACCGTGCCAAACGCGCAGAGGCCGGCGGCTTCCTCGACATGTGCTACAATCCGGATTTCGCCGTCGAAGTGACCCTCCAGCCGATCCGGCGCTATGGCTTCGATGCCGCGATCATGTTTTCCGACATCCTCGTCGTGCCACATGCGCTCGGCCAGAATGTCTGGTTCGCCGAGGGTGAGGGCCCCCGTCTCGATCCGGTGACGACGCTCGAGGATCTCGCGAAGCTGCGCCAGCGCGATCCGGCAGAGCATCTCGCTCCGGTCTTCGAGACGCTGCGCCGCCTGCGCCGGGAATTGCCGGCAGAGACCACGCTTCTCGGCTTTTGCGGAGCACCCTGGACCGTGGCGAGCTACATGATCGCGGGAAAGAGCACGCCGGATCAGGCGCCGGCGCGCATTGCCGCCTATCGCGACCCGGCTTTCATGGCCGCGCTGATCGACATGCTGGTCGAGACCTCGATCGATTATCTGACCGCCCAGGTCGATGCCGGGGCCGATGCGATCCAGCTCTTCGAGAGCTTCGGTGCCGCGCTCTCTGCGCCGCTTCTGGAGCCGCTCTCCCTCACGCCCATGCGCCGGATCGTCGAGGGGCTGAAGGCCCGGCGTCCGCAGGCCCGGGTCATCGTCTTCCTGCGCGGGGGCGGGCCCAATCTCGCCAAACTCGTGGAAGCGGGCTTTGCCGATGCCATCGCCCTCGACTGGTCGCTGGATCTGACCCGGGTGCTGCCGACGCTGCCGGCGACGCTCCCGACCCAGGGCAATCTCGATCCGCTGGCGCTGGTGGCCGGTGGCAAGGCTTTGGATGAGGGGGTGGATGCAGTGCTCGCCGCCACGCGCGGGCGCCCGCATATCTTCAATCTCGGTCATGGCATCGTGCCGCAGACGCCTGTGGAGCACGTCGCGCAGATGATCGCACGGGTGCGCGCGGCGCAGGGCTGAGGATCAGGGCACGGCAATGAGTGATCCGTATCTGTGGCTGAAATTCATCCATATCCTCGCCATCATCTCCTGGATGGCGGGTCTGCTCTATCTGCCGCGCCTGTTCGTCTACCATGTGGATGCCGAGATCGGTTCGCGCCAATCCGAGACCTTCAAGGTGATGGAACGGCGGCTGATGAAGGCGATCACCACGCCGGCCATGATCGTCAGCGTGATCACCGGGTTGTGGCTGGGCTTCATGGCCGGCTGGTGGTCCTCCGGCTGGCTGCATGCAAAGACGCTGCTCGTCGTGTTTCTGCTGGCGAGCCATGTCTATCTGGCACGGGTGGTGAAAATCTTCGCCCGCGACGCCAATACCCGCCCGGGCCGCTGGTACCGCATCATCAACGAAGTGCCGACCGTTTTGATGATCGGCATCGTCTTCTTCGTGGTGATGAAGCCCTTCGGCTGAGCCTGTTGCGGCTGTGTGTGATTTTTGCTTGTGATCGATGCCGAAACGGTTTAAGCGTCGATCTATCTTCCCGGATAGACAGGTTGCGTTGCCTCGCCTTGACGGAACCTGCCCGCAGCGGCTGGTCCTGAACCCGGCGAAAATTCCCCCGCAAGGCAGAATGTCGAACGGTTCCCCACCGTTATTTCTTTTCCCGAAACTGATCGAGAGTGTTCCCCGATGAGGGAAATCAAACTACAGGATTTGAAGATCAAATCCGCGACTGAACTGACATCCTTCGCAGAAGAGCTGGAGGTTGAAAACGCGAGCACCATGCGCCGCCAGGAGCTGATGTTCGCCATCCTCAAGCAACTCGCCACCCGCGATGTCGAGATCATCGGTGAGGGTGTCGTTGAAGTGCTCCAGGACGGCTTCGGTTTTCTGCGCTCCGCCGAATCGAATTACCTGCCCGGCCCGGACGACATCTACATCTCCCCCTCGCAGATCCGCCGTTTCGGCCTGCGCACGGGCGATACGGTCGAGGGGCCGATCCGCGGACCGAAAGAGGGCGAGCGCTATTTCGCGCTGCTCAAGGTCAGCACCGTCAATTTCGAGGATCCGGACAAGGTCCGTCACAAGGTCCATTTCGACAATCTGACGCCGCTCTATCCCGATGAGCGGCTCAAGCTCGAGATCGAGGATCCCACGCGCAAGGACTATTCCGCGCGCATCATCGATATCGTCTCGCCGATCGGCAAGGGCCAGCGCGGGCTGATCGTCGCGCCGCCGCGTACCGGCAAGACCGTGCTCTTGCAGAATGTCGCGCAATCGATCACCAGCAATCATCCCGAATGCTACCTGATCGTGCTGCTGATCGACGAGCGCCCCGAGGAAGTCACCGATATGGAACGCTCGGTGAAGGGCGAGGTGATCGCTTCGACCTTCGACGAGCCGGCCACGCGCCACGTCCAGGTGGCGGAGATGGTGATCGAGAAGGCCAAGCGCCTCGTCGAGCATGGCCGCGACGTGGTCATCCTGCTCGATTCGATCACGCGTCTGGGCCGCGCCTACAACACCGTGGTCCCCTCCTCCGGCAAGGTCCTGACCGGCGGTGTCGACGCCAATGCCCTGCAGCGCCCCAAGCGCTTCTTCGGTGCGGCGCGCAACATCGAGGAAGGCGGCTCGCTGACCATCATCGCCACCGCGCTGATCGATACCGGTTCGCGCATGGACGAGGTGATCTTCGAGGAGTTCAAGGGCACCGGCAACAGCGAGATCATTCTCGACCGCAAGGTCTCCGACAAGCGCGTCTTCCCGGCCCTGGACATCACCCGCTCCGGCACCCGCAAGGAAGAGCTGCTGGTCGATCCGCAAGTGCTCAAGAAGATGTATGTGCTGCGGCGCATCCTCAATCCGATGGGTACGGTCGATGCGGCGGAGTTCCTCCTGGACAAGCTGCGTGCGACCAAGTCCAACGCGGATTTCTTCGATTCGATGAACACCTGACGGGCCGCAGCAGCGATCCGTGGGGGTACACTCACAGACAACGCGCATGGCCGAACCCGTATCAGGCGACGACACCATCTTCGCTCCCGCCTCCGGGTTCGGGCGTGCCGGCATCTGCGTGATCCGGATCTCCGGATCGCAGACG
>PXAW01000358.1 GCA_003567055.1 Hyphomicrobiales bacterium | reverse complement strand
GGCCCGAGCCCGCCATCGCGGCCATGGCGGGCACACTGCCCGATCTGCGTGACATTCGCGGGCAGGAAAGCGCCAAACGGGCGCTCGAGATCGCGGCGGCGGGCGGCCATAATCTCCTGATGAACGGGCCGCCCGGTGCGGGCAAATCGATGCTCGCGCAGCGCCTGCCCTCGATCCTGCCGCCACTGATGCCGCGCGAATTGCTCGAAGTCTCGATGATCCAGTCCGTCGCCGGGCTGATCGCCGAAGGCAAGCTGAGCGACCGGCGCCCGTTCCGCGCGCCGCATCATTCGGCCTCCATGCCCTCGCTCGTGGGCGGGGGCGCGAATGCCCGTCCGGGAGAGGTCTCGCTCGCCCATCACGGCGTGCTCTTCCTCGACGAATTGCCGGAATTCCAGCCGCAGGTGCTCGACAGTCTGCGTCAGCCGATCGAGACCGGCGAAGTGATGATCGCGCGGGCCAATCACCGCGTGACCTATCCCGCCCGCTTTCAGCTGATCGCGGCGATGAACCCGTGTCGCTGCGGCCAGGCGACGGAGCCGGGCCATGCCTGCCGGCGCGGCCCCAACGAGCGCTGCATGGCGCAATACCAGTCACGCATTTCCGGTCCGCTGCTGGATCGGGTGGATCTGCTGATCGACGTCCCCGCCGTCACGGCCGCGGATCTGCTTCTGCCGCCGGCGCAGGAAGGCTCGCAGGAGGTGGCGGCCCGGGTCGCCGCAGCGCGTGCGACACAGCGCGCGCGTTATGCCGGGCTCGGTCTGGCCGACATCACCACCAACGCATCCTGTCCCGGCGGTCTGCTCGAGGATGTGGCGCGCCCGGATGCCGAGGGGCTGACGCTGTTGCGTGACGCATCGGAGGCGATGCGGCTCTCGGCGCGCGGCTTCCACCGGATCATGCGTGTGGCCCGCACCCTGGCGGATCTCGACGGTGCAACGACGGTCGGGCGGCTGCATATCGCCGAGAGCCTGTCCTATCGCAGCAAGGCCGGGCGGGGGCTGGCCGCTGCGATCGGCTGAATGTGGGGTTGGCGACACGAATCAGATGCCCGCGAGCATGGGCCCGATGCTTTTCAAAAAGTTAATTAAAGGTTTAAAATCCAAGACCTATACAATTTAAAATAGCCATTGCAGATATATGTTCCTATTTGTGTGATCATTTTGTAACAACCATGCGACCGGATGCGCCTGAATTGCGGTTTTTTTCTTTGACACACTGACAGACCACTTGATTTCGCGATGCAATCTTGAGACGCTCGCTCCAGAATAAGGTGATCGACAATAGCACGGATGATTCGGGACCGTACAACCATCGGAAGCGCAAGCAGAGGCGCTTCGGGAGGCATGAGAGGGATCAGCGCAGCACACAACACCGCGCGATCATGAGGGCGAATATGCCGGGATTTGAGGCAATGCGGCACTGCAGGGCATTTCAACCTGAGCGCGGATCGGACGATACAGGGGGGCCCGAGCGCGGCCTGCCGAGCGGGGATTCCAGAAATGTCAAAGCAGAACATCGGAACGGATTACCTCGAAAGCACGCATGACGAGCACACCGATATCTCGCTGACGCCGGGCGAGTTGCGCGCCCTGTACATGCTGCGCGAGAATCATGTGCAGCAAATGGTCGAAGTCACGGCCATGCTGGATGACGGCCAGCGGCGACTGGCTCTGCGCATGCTCAAGGCCATGGTCGAACACCGCCGCTCCATGCTCTCGTGAAAGCGCGCGCGATCATCTTCGCCGGTCTCACCGCGACACGGCGCAGCGGGTAACACGGATCGCTCACACGGCGCGAGAAGGCGATGCATCAAGGCTCGTCTCTCCCGTCCGTTGCGCCGTGGCACCGTGTTTTGACGCTACCTGTCAGCGTCGCCTCACGCGTGCCTGCATGCGGACGCGTCCATGCGTGTGCCATCATGCGAATGCCATGCGGCCATGCTGCGGCAACGCGCGCGCGGATATGGGCGCATGCGCCATTGCATGCCTTGCGCCTGCGCCCTACCGTCCCTCCGTGAGGTTTCGCAGGCATCCGGAGAACCGGGGCCGGGCGGATCGGGGCACAGGGCAGGAGGTAATCCGCGATGAGCGTTCATCCCACATCGCCGCAATTCAAGGCGAATGCCGGGCATGCACTGGCCGATGCCCAGCTCCAGCGCGCCATGGGCAATGTCAAGAAGGGCTTCATCGAGAAGCGCCGTGCGGCGGCCGACCGGCTGCCCGAATTCGAGGCGATGCGCGATTCGGCCCGCGACATCAAGGACCACACGCTGGCCCATCTCGATCTCTACCTCGAGCGCTACGAAGAGAAAGTGACGCAGGCCGGCGGGCATGTGCATTACGCCCGCGACGCTGCGGAAGCGCGCCAGATCATTCTCGACATCTGCAAGGAGCAGGGCGCGAAGACCGTCACCAAGGGCAAGTCGATGATCTCCGAGGAGATCGGCATCAACGCCTATCTCGACGCGGCGGGGATGGAGCCGGTGGAGACCGATCTCGGCGAATACATCATCCAGCTGCGCAACGAGATGCCCTCCCACATCATCGCGCCGGCGGTGCATCTCAATGCGAGCCAGGTGGAGAGCGATTTCCGGCGCGTCCACAAGCATCTCGACAAGGATCGGGATCTGTCGCAGCCGGGGCAGCTCCTGACCGAGGCGCGCGCCGTCCTGCGCGAGCGTTTTCTGGCGGCGGATGTCGGCATAACGGGGGCGAATTTTCTCGTCGCGGAGACCGGCAGTTCGATCATCGTCACCAACGAGGGCAACGGCGATCTGACGCAGACTTTGCCCAAGACCCATATCGTCCTCGCCTCGATCGAGAAGATCATCCCGACCCTCGACGACGTCGCCCAGCTGCTGCGCGTCCTGGCGCGCTCGGCCACGGGCCAGGATCTGAGCGTCTACACCACCTTCTCCACCGGCCCGCGCCGCTCCGCCGATGTCGACGGGCCCGAGAACTACCATGTGGTGATCCTCGATAACGGACGCTCCTCGATGCTCGGCACCAGCTTCGAGGAGATGCTGCGCTGCATCCGCTGCGGCGCCTGCATGAACCATTGCCCGGTCTATCACGCGGTGGGCGGCCACGCTTACGGCTGGGTCTATCCCGGCCCGATGGGCGCGGTGCTGACCCCCTCGCTGATCGGCGTCGACAAGGGCGGACATCTGCCGAACGCCTCCACCTTCTGCGGGCGCTGCGAGAGCGTCTGCCCGGTGCGGATTCCGTTGCCGAAGATGATGCGACACTGGCGCGAACGCGAATTCGAGCGCCATCTCTCGCCGGCGACCGTGCGGGCGGGCCTGAGCTTCTGGGGCTATTTCGCCAAACGCCCGCGCCTCTACCGCTTCACCACGCGCCTCGCCATGGGCACGCTGGGCTGGCTCGGGCGCATCAAGGGCCAGCGCAAGGGCCGCTTCTCGCGCCTGCCCTTTGCCGGCGGCTGGACGCAATATCGAGATTTCCCCGCACCGCAGGGGGCGACTTTCCAGGAACGCTGGCGCCGCGAGCAGGATGCCAACCGGCGCAAAGGTGCGCATAACGGGGAGGCGGCGTGATGGCAGCCCGTGACGAGATCTTCACCACGATCCGCCGCTCGCTCGGCGTGCGCGGAGACGAGCGCACGCGCCTGGGCGTGGTCGAAGACCGCCTCGCCCATTCACCGAAAGGCCTGATACCCCAACGCGGCCAGGTTTCGGGTGAAGCGCGCATCGCGCTGTTTGCGGAGCAGGCCGAGGGCGTGCAGGCGAGCGTGGCGCGCGTCGCCGACCGGGCGCAGGTGCCAGAGGCCATCGCCGCCTATCTGCGCGACCACAATCTTCCTGCGCAATTGCGCATGGGCGCCGATCCGCGCCTCGCCGGGATGCCATGGGGCGAGACCAGTCTCTCGCTGAAACACGGCGCCAGCGACGGCTCGGATGCCAATGCCGTCAGCCACGCCTATGGCGGCATCGCCGAGACCGGGACGCTGGTGATGGTATCGGGCGCCGACAACCCGTCCACCCTCAATCTCCTGCCCGACAACCACATCGTCGTGGTCGATGCCGCCGAGATCGAAGGCGATTACGAGACCATGTGGGAGCGCCTGCGCGCCACCTACGGCAAGGGTGTGATGCCGCGCACGGTGAACTACATCACCGGCCCGTCGCGCTCCGGCGATATCGAGC
>PXAW01000216.1 GCA_003567055.1 Hyphomicrobiales bacterium | reverse complement strand
TGGCCGTCACCGTCGATGGTGCAGCAGAAGCTGCCGGAGGCGCCCGTCACCCCGGTGCGCACGGCGGCACTCTGGCCGCAGCTCTGTGCATGCCGAAACACCTTCAGATGCGGTTTCTCCGCCATCGCCTCGCGCAGGATGCGCGGCGTCTCGTCGCTCGAGCCGTCATCCACATAAACGATCTCGAACCCGTCGATCTCCGCGCAGGCCGCCTCGATCTCCGCGATCAGCGGCAAAAGGTTCTCCGCCTCGTTCTTGACGGGGACGATGACACTGAGGCGCGGTGGCAGGCCGTCTCCCGCTCGGTCCCCGGTCATGGTCTCGTCGCGCGTCATCGGATGCTCCGTCATCTCGCCATCGCTCATCGGGGCCCCGCATCCGGCGTGACCGTGTAGACGCCGATATCGAGGGGGCGTCCGCCATTGATATTGAAGCCCTCGACCCGCGTCAGCAGGGCCGGCGTGATCTCCTCGTCGCGCAGGGCGGCGATGAAGGCATCCTGGAAGCGCCCCTCGACGAAGGCCATCCGGCAATCGCCATCGGCGAGAAAGGCAGCGGCTTCCTCGCCAGAGCCGACCATGACGAGATCCGTGCCCACGAGGAAGACGAGGCTTGGTTCACGATAGCCGAGTGTTGCGAAGGCGGGATCGGGGCAGGTCAGGGTTCGTGCCACGGCGGCGAGGTCCGGCGAGACCTGCAGCGAGCGCAGCAGGGGCTGCACGAACTGGAAGACGCCGACCGAGAGCACCATGGCCGAAAGCACGCCCGTCATCGCGGCCGAGACCACCGCTCCCTGCACGAAACGGCGCCAGGCCCACAGGCCGATCAGGGCCGAGAGAATGACGAACGGCATGCCAAACAGCAAAGGCCCGTCACCCAGATGCATACCGGCAAGCGGCAGGCCGATGACGAGGCCCAGAGGCACAAAGGCGAGGAAGATGGTGAAGGGCCGCGACAGAGGCCGGTGCGGCCCCACAAAGCCGTGGCTGATCGCGATCGCGGTCAGGATCGCGATGGCGGGATAGACCGGCATCACGTAATGCGGCAGCTTCGTGGGGACGATCTCGAACACGATCCAGGCCGGCACGATCCAGGCGACCAGGAAACGCACCACATCGACCTGCCGGTTGGCCCAGGCGAAGGGCACGGCAATGGCCGAGAGCATCGCCGCCGGCCAGAATGTGACGAAGAACAGCGCCAGATAGGTGCCCGGCGGTGCCCAGTGATAGATCTGTGCGGTGCCCAGCTTGCCGAGCATGTCGTGACCGGCGGATTCGGCAACGAAATCCATGCCCGCCCGCCAGGGGATGGCGATGAACCAGGGGGCGGCGATGGCGAGTGCGATCAGGATTCCGGGGCCGGGGCGCAAGGCGCCGAGCCAGTCGATCCGGCGGTCCTGAATCGACAGGGTCAGCGCCGCGAGCCCGGCGAAGAGTGCGATCACGGGGCCCTTGATCAGGACACCCAGCCCGACCGCAGCCCAGAACAGCAGAGCCGTCGGCCAGGGCAGGCGCGCCCCGCCCTTGACCAGATAGGCCCGGGCCAGCCCGCCCATGGCGATGACGATGCAGGCGAGCAGCATCGCGTCGGTCTTGGCCAGTCGGGCCTCGACCATCAGGATCAGGCTCGCCGCGACCATGGCTGCGGCGAGAAAGGCTTCGCGCCGTCGCGCCAGGGCCAGCCCGGCCCAGTAGGTCGCCAGCACCGCACCGAGCGCGCCCAGAACTGACGGGATGCGATAGATCGCCACATTCGTGCGCGCATCCTCGACGCCGAATGCCTCGGCGATGCTCACGCTTGCCGCCTGCATCCAGTAGATGCCCACGGGTTTCTTGTGGCGGGCCTCGTCCTGGAAACGGATATCGATGAAATCGCCGGTCTCCAGCATCTGCTTCGTCGCCTGCGTGTAGCGCGGCTCGTCGCGATCCATCGGCTGGAGGCCGGTGATACCCGGCAGGAAGCAGAACAGCCCGATGATCAGCAGAATCGCGCAGGCGCGGCCATGGCCGCCCTCGACGAAGAGCAGGAGTTTCTCGGCAAGCGAGCGCGCCGGGCCGGAGCCGCCGCCCTTGCCGGGGACGTCGATCACGTCGCGGGGGAAATCTGTGGCCTGGCGGGACGTCGTCATGAAAGGCTCCGGGCGCGCCGAGGGGACGCCGGGTCATGTCTCCAATCCCGTGCGAAAAGTCAAATCCCCAGACGCCGCGCCCGCGCTTGTGAAGGGTACTGCGGCAGGGTCACATTGGCGTGATCGTCTTGCCACGCTGGCCGACCGTTGCATCCGTTGAAGGATTTTCCATGAATGCGCCGAAAGTGAATGCGCCCGACATCAGTTCCCCGAGGAAACGCGTCCTGCTCGCGCAGATCATGCACGAGACCAACACCTTCTCGATCCTGCCCACGGACGAGGAGGCCTATCGCCGGCGTTATCTCGTGAAGGGCGCGCCGATCCTGACGCAGTTCAGGGATACGGCGACGGAACTGGGCGGTTTCATCGATGCGGCTGAGGAATACGGCTGGGAGCCGGTTCCCGCGATCGCGGCCAATGCCACCCCCTCGGGCAAGGTCACGGGGCCGACCTGGGAGATGCTGAAGAGCGCGGTGCTCGACGCTGTTGGCGCGCATGCGCCGATCGACGGCGTCTGCCTCGCCATGCATGGCGCCATGGTGACGCAGACGGAAGACGACGCCGAAGGCGCCCTCCTCGCCGCCCTGCGCGAAGCGCTGGGTCCGGACGTGCCGATCGCGCTGACGCTGGATCTGCACGCCAATGTCAGCGACCGCATGGCCGAGAATGCCGATTTCATCATCGCCTACCATACCTATCCGCATATCGATCAGTATGAGCGCGGACGCGAGGCGGCGCGGCTCGTCGATGACGTGATGCACGGGCGGATCCGCTCACGCTGCATCGTGGCGCGTCCCCCCGCCCTCGACGGCTGCAATCACGGGCGCACGCAATCGGGGCCGATGGCGGAGCTCGAGACGATGGCGCGCCGCTTCGAGCAGGAGGACGGCATTCATGTCGTCAGCGTGCAATGCGGTTTCGGCTGGTCCGACGTCGCCTTCACCGGCCCCGCCGTCGCAATCAGCCATGATCCGGCCATGACGGAGCGCGCCCGCGCCATCCTGCGCGAGATGATCGGCCATATCTGGAAGACGCGCGCCGAGGTCACGGTGCGCTATCTTCCCCTCGACGAGGCCATGGCGGAAGCCAGGGCCGGCAAACCGGGCGACAAGCCGCTCGTCATCGCCGATTCCACCGACAATCCCGGCGGCGGCGGCTATGCCGATACGACGAACCTCCTGCGGGCCCTGATCGAGGCCGGCATCGACAATGCCGCCTTCTGCTCCATCGTCGATCCGCAGGCCGTGGCGAAGGGGCGCGAAGCGGGGATCGGCGCGACCATCAAGGTGGATCTCGGCGGCCATACCGATCCGGGTTTCGGCGCGCCCATCGCCTGCGAAGGCGTGGTGCGGCATCTCTCCGACGGCGATTTCGTGCATGACGGGCCGATGTGGGCCGGGGTGCCGATCTCGATGGGCTCGACCATGGTGCTCGGCATCGGCGGGATCGACGTGATCGTGTGCACCAACCGGATGCAGACGACGGATCTGCAGGCCTTTCTCAGCCAGGGCATCGACCCGCGCAGGCGCAATGTCGTTATGGTCAAGAGCTCCCACCATTTCCGCGCCGCCTTCGAGCCGATCGCCCGCAAGGTGATCGTCGCCGATTCCGGTTCGCTCTGCTCGCCGGTCTATACCCGCTTCACCTACGAGAAGATCCGCCGCCCGGTCTGGCCGCTGGACGACCTTCCGGAGGACACGCCACTGGCGCAGGTTTGAGGGGATAAGGTTTACCGATACGGGCGGGACCGGGCCGTTATCTGATCGACAGATGCAATTTTTGCCCGGTCCGCATGATCATGTCCGCCAAAGCATCAATGGTGAACTTCTGTGTCTTCTTGCGCATGACGTCCGACACTCGAGGTCGCGAAATGCCCAGAATGACGGCCGCTTCCGCTTGCTTCAGTTTTTCGCGCTTTTTCCAGGCGTGAAGCTCTTCCATCAGCGAAATCTTGATGGCCAGCTTCTCCTCGATGATCGCCCGGGACCGGGCTTGCAGCTCGCGTGCTTCCTGCTCATCAAAGCCGAGATCGGCAAACACGTTGCC
>PXAW01000185.1 GCA_003567055.1 Hyphomicrobiales bacterium | reverse complement strand
GTGCGGCTGCGGGTTCGCATCGCCGGCGATGCCGGGTGCCCCGGAATCCCTGCGATGCGAACCCGCAGCCGCACCATTGCCCGCAGAGGCGGCCTCGGCCTTGCGCGACGCATGCGTTTCGCCGTGCGAGGCATCCTGCGGGCCGGCCCGGCGACCGGTGCGCTCCGCCGGCGCGGTTTCCGCTGCTTCCTGCGCCGATGACGCGGTTTCTGCCCTGGCCGGGGCCGCCGCCTGCGCTGCCGCATCGCCGGCCTTCGCTTCGGCCTGACCGGCGCGCGTGCGACCGCCGCCGGCGCTTCCCGCCTTGGGGCGCCCGGCGAGGCCGAGGCGGTGGACCTTGCCGATCACCGCGTTGCGGCTGATGCCGCCGATCTCCGCCGCGATCTGGCTGGCGCTCTTGCCTTCGGCCCAGAGCTTCTTGAGCTGTTCGACGCGTTCGTCGTTCCAGGTCGCGCTCGTATCCGTCATGCCGCCTCCTCGCGGGCTCGCCGTTCCCAGAATCCCTCTCCCTCGCGGACGATCGATCACGACCGCGCGCCCTGCTTGCGAAGGCTGGGGAATTCGCCGCATCAGATGTCTGATCTGATGCAAGCGACCCTACACAAGGCGGTGACTCGGGCGCAAGAGTCCCCCGGCGCGCTGATTCGTTTTCAACAGGAGAAGTTTTCCGCAGCAGAATCCCGTGATTTCCCGATCGGGTCATTGCCGACGCTTGCTTCCCCCTTGCTTCCCCCTTGCTTCCCCCTTGCTTCCCCCTTGCGCCACGGCGCGGACCGTCGCAAAGCTGTGCGCGCTTTTGACTCAGGGGCCCCATGTCACCCGCTCTCGCCACCGCCATCGGCAGCCTCGCCATCCTGTCCTGGGGCTTGCTCGCCCTGTTTACCGCCGCGACCGGTGCGATCCCGCCCTTCCAGCTCAACGCCATGTGTTTCGCCATCGGCGGTGCGCTCGGGGTCATGGTGATGCTCGCGCAGCCGCATCGCCGCGCGGCTTTGCGTCAAAGCTGGCGGGTCTATGCGTTCGGGATCGGTGGGCTGTTCGGCTTCCACGCGCTGTTCTTTGCCGCGCTCAAACTCGCTCCGCCGGCGGAAGCGACGCTGATCAACTATCTCTGGCCTTTGCTGATCGTGCTGTTTTCCGGCCTGCTCCCGGGCGAGAGGCTGCGCAGCCACCATTTCATCGGTGCGGTGATCGGCTTCGGTGGCGTCGTGGTCCTGTCGGGAGGCGGCAGCGGCGGTGATCTCGGGCAATACTGGCCCGGTTATCTCTGCGCCATGGGCTCGGCCCTGTTCTGGTCCGGCTATTCCGTGCTTTCGCGCCGGTTTACCAGCGTCCCCACCGATGCGGTGACCGGCTTCTGCATCGGCGCGTCGCTGCTCGGAATCATCACCCATCTCGCCTTCGAGACGACGATCTGGCCGGAAGACACCGTGCAATGGGCCGCGGTCCTGGCCCTCGGCCTCGGCCCGGTCGGCGCCGCATTCTATGCCTGGGATATCGGCTGCAAGCGCGGCGATATCCGGCTGCTCGGCGTCGGCGCCTATTCCGCACCGGTGATTTCGACCTTCACGCTGATCCTCGCCGGTTTCGCGCAGGCGAGCCTGATGCTGTGGGTCGCCTGTTTCCTGATCGTCGCCGGCGCATTGGTCGCCTCGCAGGACAAATTGCGGCGTCGCCCCGCCTCCGCGCGCTGAGGCCTGACGCGTGATCGTGACGGGCCACGCAGCGTCATGCACTTGTGATGCGGCCTCGCCTCGTTTATCCACCTCGCTTTCAGGCAACGGCGCGAGGCGCGAGGATGAACCAGCAGAGTGAAGACGGTGCCGTGGCGCCGGTCGCCATCATCATGGGCAGCCAGTCCGACTGGGCGACGATGCGCCACGCAGCGGAAACGCTCGACGCGCTCGGTATCGCGCATGACACCCGCATCGTCTCCGCGCACCGTACCCCCGAGCGGCTCTATGCCTTCGCGCAGGGCGCGCGCGCGGCGGGCCACAAGGTGATCATCGCCGGCGCGGGCGGGGCGGCGCATCTGCCGGGCATGACGGCGGCGTTGACGCCTTTGCCGGTCTTCGGCGTGCCGGTGGAATCGAAGGCGCTGTCGGGGCAGGATTCGCTGCTCTCCATCGTGCAGATGCCCGCCGGCATACCTGTGGGCACGCTGGCGATCGGGCGCGCGGGCGCCGTCAATGCGGCGCTCCTCGCCGCCGCCGTGCTCGCGCTCAACGACGAAGCGGTTGCCGGGCGGCTCGACCTGTGGCGGCAGGCCCAGCGCGAGAGCGTCGCGGAACGCCCCTCGGAGGCATCATGAACGAGACGATCATCGCGCCGGGCGCCACGCTCGGCATTCTCGGTGGCGGCCAGCTCGGGCGCATGATCGCCTCCGCCGCCGCGCGGCTCGGGCTGAAGGTGCATGTCTTCAACGATACGCCGGCGAGCCCCGCCTTCGCGCTGGCCGATGCCACGACCTGCGCGCCCTTCACCGATGAGGCAGCGCTCACGGCTTTCGCGAAGAGCGTCGACGTCGCCACCTATGAATTCGAGAATGTCCCGCGCGAAGCCGCCGCGCTGGTCGCCGGGCTGGTGCCGTTGCGCCCCGGTGTGGGGGCGCTCGCCACGAGCCAGGATCGCCTTGCCGAGAAACGCTTCGTCGCCGATCTCGGCATTGCCACCGCCCCGTTCCGCCCGGTGGACGATGCTGCCGGTCTCGAGGCCGCGCTCGGCGCCATCGGCATGCCCGCCATCCTGAAGACGCGCCGCTTCGGCTATGACGGCAAGGGCCAGGCCGCGATCCGCGAAGCGCGTGATGCGGATGGCGCGCTTGCCGCGATGAAGAATGCGCCCGCCATTCTGGAGGGCTTCGTCGATTTCGTCTGCGAACTCTCCGTCGTCGCCGCCCGCGCCCCCGATGGCAGCTTCGCGGCGTTTGATATCTGCGAGAACCGCCACGAGAACCACATCCTCGCCCTCACCAGCGTGCCCGCCACTGTCAGCGCCGGGACGGCGCAGCAGGCGCGCGAGATCGCCCATGCCATTGCCGGCGCACTCGATTATGTCGGCGTTTTCGCGGTCGAACTTTTCCTCACCCGCGACGCGGCGGGGGCCGAGGCGCTGGTCGTCAACGAAATCGCCCCGCGCGTGCACAATTCCGGACACTGGACCGATTTCGGCGCGCAGACCTCGCAATTCGAGCAGCATGTCCGCGCCGTCTGCGGCTGGCCGCTCGGGCCTGCCGGGCGCTATGGGCGGGTCGAGATGCGCAACCTGATCGGTGATGATGTCGATGCCTGGCGTGATCATCTTGCCGATCCGCAGGCGCGCCTGACGCTTTACGGAAAGGAAGAGGCGCGCCCCGGGCGCAAGATGGGCCATGTGACGTATTTGCGTGATTGAAATTTTTGATTGCATTGTAATACCAAATAGTTCGCAAAGTTATATTGCAAAAATACTTCGCGATTTACCCTTCCTTTGCGTCTGCTCAGAGATAATCAGCGCACCTTTTTGAATATACCCGCGCTGCGCCAGTCATCTTCCCTCTGGTACGCATCAGCATGCAGGCTGGCCTGCCATGTCGTCGCGAAAGCGCGGAATCCGCTTGCCATCGCCGGCGACCGCGCCGGTCGAAAGGACGACGACATCATGCGCTCCCTCTCTCTCAAGATGAAAATCTTCGCCGGTTTCGGCATCCTCACGGTGGACACCAACAAGCGGATCAAGCGATTTACGGAGAAACCGCCTATGGAGGTGGATATCGCCAACCTGCGTATACCGAAACGCCTCTCGAAAGCGCTTCCTAACTACGTGGAAGGTAAGGACTACCTCGCGTCCATGGGGATCTACATCTTCAATGCGGACACGTTGGAGAAGGTGCTCGACAGCGAAGAAGCCGATTTCGGCAAAGAAATTATTCCCAACATGATCCGTCAATACCACGTACACGCGTACTTTTTTGACGGGTTCTGGGAGGATATCGGGACGATCGACAGTTTTTATCGCACCAGCCTCAACCTTGCGGACATTACACCGGCGTTCAACCTTTACGACGAGGAAATGCCGATCTATACCCGTCGGCGGGACCTTCCTCCGTCCAAGTTGAACTCCTGTACGATCTCCCGGACGATCGCCGCAGACGGTTGCATTATTACCCAGAGCTCAATCAACCGTTGCGTAATCGGAATACGT
>PXAW01000184.1 GCA_003567055.1 Hyphomicrobiales bacterium | reverse complement strand
CGGCGGGCGCTTCGAGCGCCTTGTCGGGTCCAGCCGCTCGCGGAATGTGGTGATCGAGTTCCCCTCCTACGAGGATGCGCTCGCCTGCTGGAACTCGCCCGAATACCAGGCCGCCCGCGCACGCCAGGAAGGCGGGGCGGAGATGGATGCGATCGTCATCGAGGGTTATGAGGGGCCGCAGCCCGGTGAAGGCTGATCCGTCCGGGCGGTACAGCCTGCGTGACGCGCAGGATTCGGATCTGCCGCATCTCGGTGCACTCCAGCATGCGGCGCTGGCGCATGAGCCGGATACGCGCGAACCGCTTCTGCCGTTGGCGGCACTTGATTTGTGCCGTGCTGCCGGCAGCTTGTGGGTTGCGGTTGACGAGCAGGATGAACTTGCCGGCTATCTCGCTGCATCGGAGATCGACGGGACCCTCTTCATCCTCGCAATCGGCATCCCCCCGCAGCATCGCCGGTTTGGATTGGCCGGCGGCTTGCTGGACCGGGCTATCGATCATGCCCGCTGGGCCTATCTTCCCGCCGTGACGAAGATCGCCGATACGGCCTCCCCCTGGCAGGTTCCCGCGTTGCGCGGGCGAGGGTTCGTGATGCTCGACGAAAAGCGCGCCTCTGCAGGTCTGCGCGATGCGCTCGATGCACATGCCGGATCGGGTGAAGCGGGTGCGCGGCTGCGCATCCTGGCGCGCCTGTTGTGAATGCCGCGCGGAAATTGCACGAAATCGCCCCGATGACGGGTTGTCGCAGGCCTGCTTGATCATTGTCAAAGCGCAAAGCTGCGCCTTCGCCTAAAGGTCAGAGCAATCTCGAGGATCCCGCACCGGGGGCGAAATGTCCGACGCAGCCGTCACCAAGAAGCCTGAACTCACACCTGAAGAAGAGCAGGAAGTCTATATCGACGGGCCGTTGTTCGAGGCCCGCAAGCAGCTCTTCACGCAAAGTGTCTGGGGTCAGTTTCGCAAGATCAAATGGGCTGTCCTGATCGCGACTCTCGGCGTGTATTATTTCCTGCCCTTCGTGCGCTGGGATCGCGGGCCGAACGCGCCTGACCAGGCGGTGCTGATCGATCTGCCGGCGCGACGCTTCTATTTCTTCTTCATCGAGATCTGGCCGCAGGAGGTCTATTATCTCACGGGGCTCTTGATTCTGGCCTCGCTGATCCTGTTCCTGATGAACGCCGTCGCCGGGCGGATCTGGTGCGGCTATCTCTGCCCGCAGACCGTCTGGACCGATCTGTTCATGGCTGTGGAGCGGCGTATCGAGGGGGACCGGCGCGAGCGGCTGCGGCTCTATAACGGGCCGTGGAACGGCGAGCGGATCTCGAAATTCGTCTCCAAGCATTTCGTCTGGCTGATGATCGCCTGGTGGACCGGCGGCGCGTGGGTGCTGTATTTCGCCGATGCGCCGACGCTGGTCTACAATCTCGCGACGCTGCAAGCGCCCTTCGTGGCCTATGTCTGGATCGGCATCCTGACCTTCACCACCTACACGCTGGCCGGCTGGATGCGCGAGCAGGTCTGCGTCTACATGTGCCCCTGGCCGCGTATCCAGGCGGCGCTGACCGACGAGCATGCCTATAACGTCACCTATCTCACCGATCGCGGCGAGCCGCGTGGTTCGGTCAAGAAGAACCGTGCCCTGCGCGAGGCCGGTCAGCCGGCGGGTGATTGCATCGATTGCGGCCAATGCGTCGCCGTCTGCCCCACCGGCGTCGATATCCGCGACGGCTCGCAGCTCGGCTGCATCCAGTGCGGCCTGTGCATCGATGCCTGCAACAACGTGATGGAGAAGGTCGGGCTGCCGCGCGATCTCATCACCTATGACAGCGAGTACAATCTGGAGCGCCGCCTCGAGGGCAAGCCGCAGGAACGCTCGAAGCTGGTGCGGGCGCGCACCATCGTCTACATGGCGCTGATCGGGCTGATTGCCGGGATCATGCTGTTCACCTTCGTCGGACGCGGCTCGATGGACGTCTCGGCCCAGCATGACCGCAACCCGCTCTATGTGCAGCTCTCGGATGGTTCGATCCGCAACGCCTATACCATCCGCCTGTTCAACAAGGCGCTGGAAGAGCGCGCCTTCACCCTCGCCGTGACCGGATTGCCGGCGGTGAATATCGATGCGCTCGGTGCGATTCCTGTTTCCGAAGGCGTGATCGAGATGCCCGTCGGCCCGGCCCAGACCCGCGAAGTGCGCGTGCTCGTCACCATTCCCGATCCGGCAAGCATTCCCGAATCGACGCCGATCAGCTTCGTGCTCACCGATCCCGAAAGCGGCGAAACCGCCACGACCGGCGATCATTTCATCCGACCCGGCAATTGAGGCCGGGTCAGGCAAACCAGGGAATTCGAACGATGTCCTCCCCCGATCGATATCAGAGCGATTACGTCCCCGGCGGCAAGCCGCTCACCGGCAAGAAGGTGCTCGCCATTCTCGTGGCTTTCTTCGGCGTGATCTTCGTCGTCAATCTCGGGCTGCTCCTGCCCAATGCGATCGCGACCTTCCGGGGGCTGGAGACCGACAGCGCCTACCGCACCAGCCAGGATTTCAACACCACGCTCGCGAGCGCTGCGGAGCAGCAGGCGCGGGGCTGGAATATCGAGGCCTTCGTCGAGCGCAATGCAGATGGCAGCGCCTATGCCGAGATCACCACGCGTGATCGCGACGGCAACATGCTGCCCGACATGGCCGGCGAGATCACGCTCGCGCGCCCCGCCGACAGCAATCTCGACCGCCCCGCGACACTGGAGCGCATCGGTTACGGCGTCTACGAGGCCCGGTTCGAGGATGTGCCTGCGGGCCAGTGGGATCTCGTGCTGACCTTCCACGAAGGGGACGAACAGCTCTTCCACTCGCGCAACCGCGTCATGCTACGCTGAGAGAATGAGTGAGCGGATCGATTATTCGGCTTTCGTGACGCGCGACGGGGATGGTCGCGCGCAGCTCGATCTCGCGATCGACGGGATTACCTGTGCGGCCTGTATCCGCGAGATCGAACAGGGCGTCGCGGGACCCGGTATCGCCCATGCACGGCTCAATTATACGAATAAACGTCTGCATCTCGTCTTCGACGAGGACGACATCGATGCCAAGCAAGGTGATGCTGCGCAAAGCGAGGAGGGCGCGCCCTCCGTCGATCCCGGCCCCGCCGTCACGCGGCTTCAGAAACTCGGCTACAAGGCCTATCCCTTCACGCGCAGCCGCGAGGAGGAGATCGAGGCGGCGCAGACCTCGGATCTGTTGAAGCGCCTCGGCGTGGCGGCGTTTGCCACCATGAACATCATGCTGCTCTCGGTCTCGGTCTGGTCGGGCAATGTCGCCGATATCGATTCCGAGACGCGCGACCTGTTCCACTGGATCTCCGCTCTGATCGCGATCCCGACAGTGGCCTATTCCGGCCAGCCCTTCTTTCGCGGGGCGATGCGCTCGCTGAAGGCGCGCTCGCTCGGCATGGATGTGCCGATTTCGCTGGGCGTGCTGCTCGCGGTGGGGATCTCGATCTTCGAGACCATGAATTCGGCCAAACACGCCTATTTCGACGCGGCCACCATGCTGCTCACCTTCCTGCTCGCCGGGCGGGTGCTCGACCAGATCATGCGCAAGAAGACCCGCGCCGTGGCCGGCAATCTGCTCGCCCTGCGCGGCGAGACGGCGCGGCGGTTCGATGCGGATGGCGGGGTGACCGAAATACCCATTCTCGCCGTCAAGACCGGGGATCTCCTCCAGATCCGCCCCGGAGACCGGGTGCCCGTCGACGGGGTGGTCGTCACCGGGTTGTCGGATGTCGATGCCAGTCTCGTCACCGGCGAGACGGCCCGCGAGCCCGTGGGGGAGGGCGCGCAGCTGCATTCCGGGACGCTCAATCTCACCGGCGCGATGACTTTGCGCGCCGTCGCGGCGGCGGAGAATTCCCTCGTCGCAGAGGTCAACAAGCTGCTCGACCAGGCCCTGATGGCGAAGTCGCGCTATGTGCAGATCGCCGATCGTGCCGCGCAGCTCTATTCGCCGGTGGTGCATGCCACCGCCGCGCTGACGCTGATCGGCTGGCTGCTGGTCGGTGCCGATCTGCATTTCGCCGTGATCACGGCGGTGGCCGTCCTGATCATCACCTGCCCCTGTGCGCTGGGGCTCGCCGTGCCGGCGGTGCAGGTCGTGGTCTCCGGCGCGCTGTTTCGCTCCGGCG
>PXAW01000441.1 GCA_003567055.1 Hyphomicrobiales bacterium | reverse complement strand
TTGGGGCCGAAATAGGCGATCGCGTAGATCGTGGTCAGGAGCCAGAGCACGGCGGACAGCGTGACGAAGAGCAGCGACAGCGCATCGACGCGCAAGAGCAGATACAATCCCGGCACGAATTCCAGCCGCGCCTCATAGAGCGCGCCACCGGCCACTTCCACCAGCATGAAGACGATCAGGCCGAGCTTGACCAGCGCGCCGCCGAGATTGAGCCCGTTGCGCCAGCCGGCATTCTGTTGGGGGATGAAGAAGGTCGCGATCGCCGGGATGAGGGAGGTGGCGAGGATCAGGACGGGGAGCAACGCCGTCATTCCAGCCCCTCCACCGCCGCGCCCGGGCGCCCGATCTGGATGAAGGCGAAGGGGCCGGCGGAGAGGATGCCGAGCAGGATGGCGGCGAGTGCGAGCACCAGCGGCGCCGCCTGGCGCGCCCGTGAGACGGCCTTCGGCGCCGGCGCATCCTCGTCGGGCAGGGCGAAGGCGAGGGCGAGCGGGCGGTAGAGATAGGCCGCCGCGAGCAGGCCGGCGAGGATCAGCATCAGCGCCCAGAAGGGCTGACCGGCGGCGAAGGACGCCGTCATCATCAGGTATTTGGCGGTGAACCCCCCGCTCGGCGGCAGGCCCATCAGCGTGATGGCGGCGAGCGCGAAGGCGAAGACCGTCATCGGCAGGGCGCGTACGATCCCCTTCATCCCCGGCAGCCGGTCATGCCCGATCGCCTCGATGATCAGCCCGGCGCACAGGAACATCGACGCCTTGGCCATGGCATGCGAGAGCGCGTGGAAAACCGCCCCGCTCCAGGCCCCCGCCGCCCAGGGCTGGGCCGCGGATTCACCGCCGGCGAGCGGGAAGACGAAGAACAGGTAGCCGAGCTGCGCCACCGTCGAATAGGCGATGATCAGCTTCAGCCGGTCCTGATGCAGCGCCAGCAGCGAGCCGTAGATCATGGCGAACGCCCCGAGCCCGCCCAGCAGCATCAGCACGCTGGTGCCGGCAATATCCGGCGCGGCCTCGAACCAGAACCGCAGCAGGATGTAGAAAGACGCCTTCGGCACCAGACCCGAGAGCATGGCGCTCGCCGGTGCCGGCGCGCCGGAATGGGCCGGGGGCAGCCAGGCGTGGAAGGGAAACAAAGCCGTCTTCGCCGCAAGCCCGGCGGTGATCGCGGCTGCTGCGACGATATCGCCCGGCGCGTTGCCGACACGGGTGGCGAGCAGCGCGATGTCGAGGGTGCCGTGGGCCGCGTAGAGCAAAGCCGCGCCGAGCAGGTAGAGCAGCGAGCCCATCAGCGCGAACATCATGTAGCGCAAAGCCGCAGCCAGCGTCTCGCGCTTGCCCTCGATCCCCACCAGGGCCACGGCCACGAGCGTCAGGAGCTCGAGCCCCACATAGAGATTGAACAGATCGCCCGAGAGGAAGATCGCGTTCAGCGCACCCCACAGGAGCAGCGCCAGCGGCCAGAAGGTATAGGCGCTGCGCCGCTCTTGCGCGCCCGATCCGAAGGGCTTGCCCGCAATGGCGAGGATGGCGCCCATCACCAGCGCCGTGGTGGCGATGAAGCCGGCGGCGAGGCCGTCGGCGCGCAACTGAATCCCGAGCGGCGCCTCCCAGCCGCCGATGGCGAGGGTGAAGGCGCCGTCTCCGGCGATGATGACGAGCAGCGTGAGAATGCCGGCGACCGTTGCGATGACCGTTGCCAGCGCGATCGCGGGGCCGCGCCGGCCCGTCACCATGGCGGCAAGGGCGCCGAAGAGCGGCGCCGTGAGGATCAGGGCGAGTGCGAGGGCAGGGGGGAGCGCCGATGATGTCACGGGCGGTCCTCGTCATCAGCGCCGGGCGCTGCATCCTCGGGCAGGGCCCCGCTCTGCGCCAGCCGGGCATAGGCGACGATCAGCGCGAGCGCGAGCGCCGTGGCCGAGAGCGCCACGACGATACCGGTGATGATCATCGCCTGCGGTACCGGATCGGCCCCCGCCGCCGGATCGCGATAGGAGCTCGCGCCGAAGAGCAGGAAGATGCCGGAGCCGATCACGTTGAAGGCCAGCACCCGGCGGATCAGCCGACGATGCACGACGAAACCATAGAGCCCGAGGCCGATCAGCGCCGCGCCGCACAGGCCGTAGAGCAGGGAAGCGGATGGCGCGATCACGGCTTTTCCTCCTCTTCCGGCGGGCCGAAGACGAGCATGGCCAGCGTCACCGCGATGGAGAGCGTCAGCACCGCCTCGACGGCGAGGATCAGCCAGCCGGCATGTACGGGCGGGAAGACCAGGAACGCGCCGGCGACAACGCCCGCGACGGCGAGCGCGAGAAAGATCACCGGGCCGATCACGAGCGCCGCGCGCAGGGCGCGATCGGCCACGCGCGGGGCCTGCATCAGCCCGGCCATGATGGTGACGATCCACACGGCCGCGAGCACGGTCCCGCCCTGGAAGGCGCCGCCGGGCTGCTTGCTGCCCGCCCAGACGAGATAGATCCCCACGAGCAGGCCGATCGGCGGCAGGACGCGCCCGAACTGCGCCAGAACCCCGCCCGGTCGCGTCACATGGCGCGGCCCGGCGCGTCCGCCCCAGGCCTCATCGCGCGCAAGCGTCCAGATTCCGAGAAGGGCGGCGAGCAGCACGATGCTCTCCAGAAGCGTGTCCCAGCCGCGAAAATTCAAGAGCACCGCCGTGACCGGGTTTTCCGCCCCCGCATCGGCGAGATTCTCCGCGACGCGCTCCTGAAGCCCCTGCGGCTCGGGCAGGGTGAGGAAGGCGAAGGCGATTGCCGAAGCGATGACGAGGCTCGCCAGAGCGGTCGCGAGCGTGGTCCGGTCCGGGCCGGTGGAAGGTTCGGGCGCATCGATCCTGCGCGTGATCCGCGCGAGGGCTGCAAGCAGCAGCACCCCCGTCAGCCCCGCCCCGATCGCGGCCTCCGCCAGCGCCACGTCGATGGCGCCGAGCCGCAGCCAGGCGATGGCGATGAGGATTCCATAGACGATGAAGAAAACCACCGCCATGAAGGCCGCGCGCCCGAAAACCGCCGCGCCGGCAGCGGCGAGGATCAGCAGGCACAGGGTCAGATCGAACAGCGAGGCGATCATGTCCGGCGCGTCTCCCCGTCACCGGTTTCGTCCGGCGGCGATTGCGGCTCCTCCCCCAGATCCGCAGGCGCCGCGATGCGGGCCACGAGCTGCGCCGTCGCGCCGGCGGCGAGGATGGCGAGCGCCCAGATCAGCACCAGCTTGAACAGATCGGCGAGGCCCGGCACCTGAACGGCGAGCCCCAGCGCGATCAGGCCGAGGCCGAGATTGTCGGCCTTGGTCAGGGCGTGCAGGCGGCTATGGGTATCGGGAAAGCGGATCAGGCCGAGCGTCCCCGCCGCGAAGAAGACCAGCCCCGAAGCCGTCATCACGATGGTGAAGAGATCGCTCATCGCGGCGCCTCGTCAGCGCGTGCCGCGTCGTTCTGCGCTTCATCTTCCGGGTCGCCATGTCCCGCGCCGCGTACGCTCTTGACGAAGGCGATGGCCGCGAGCGCCGCGAGCAGGGCGAGGACGAGGGCGACGTCGAGCATCGCCCATTCCCCCGTCGCGGCGGCGAGCAGGAGGATGGTCGCGACGCCGCCGGTGCCGACGAGCTGCGCCGCCATCATCCGGTCCGCCTGATCAGGGCCGCGCCAGACGCGCCACAGCGCGCCGCCGATGGTGAGGAGCAGACCCGTGGCGAGGAGGAGGTACCAGCTGCTCACGGCGCCTCCCGCTTGCCATCATCATCGCCGTCGCGCAGGGCGCGCGCGAAACAGGCCTCCTCGCGGGCGATATCGCCGGCAATGTCCTGCCCGGTATCGAGCATGTGGATGAGCAGCCGGTCGCCCTTCGAGCCGGCGACGAGGGTGCCCGGCATCAGGCTGAACTCACCGCCGAGCGCCGCCTTGCCGCCATCGGGCAGACGCGTGCGCATGATCTTCCAGCCCGGCGCGAGCGGCATGCGCGGGTTGAAGACGCGGCGCGCCACATCGACGCCGCCCAGCAGCGATCGCCAGAGAAAGCCGGGCAGCATCACCGCGAGCGGCCACAGCGCCAATCCGGCGCGCGGCGGCATCAGCGCGAGGCTCAACCCCGTCGCCGCCGCGACAGCGACGATGCCGATGGCGATCCCGCCCGGATCGGCTCCGGTCAGGATCAACCAGATCGCGGCGAAGAATACCGC
>PXAW01000630.1 GCA_003567055.1 Hyphomicrobiales bacterium | reverse complement strand
GAGGCGACGAAGGGGATCACGCCGCGATAGGTCTGCATCATGCTCACGCCCGGCGCCATGGAATTGATGATGAACAGGTTCATCCCCACAGGGGGCGTGATCAGGCCCACCTCCACCACGATCAGCACGAGTATCCCGAACCACAGCGCCGTCTCTTCCGGGGTGAGCCCGAAATCCAGTGTCATGATGATGGGGAAGAAGATCGGCACGGTGAGCAGGATCATCGACAGCGAATCCATCACGCAGCCGAAGACCAGATAGATCAGCAGGATCACCAGCAGCACCATCACCGGCGCCACCGCGAGCCCGCCCACCCAATCGGCGGCGAAGACGGGCAGGCGGGGGATGGCGAGGAAGCTGTTGAAGGAGCCCGCCCCCAGGATGATGAAGAAGATCATCCCCGTGGACGCCGCCGTGGAACGGAAGCAATCGACCAGCGCGGCAAAGCCGAGTTTGCCGCGCAAGGCCGCGACGAGCCCCGTCCCCGCCGCGCCGAAAGCCGCGCCCTCGGTGGGGGTGAACACCCCCATGTTCATGCCGCCGATCATCACCACGAAGATCGCCACGACCGGCCAGATCTCGCCCAGGGCCCTGAGCCGCGCCATCAGCGACAGGCGCGGCGTGCGCACCGCGTCATCCGGGTTGAGCCGCACCGAGATCGCCACGGTGAGCATGTAGCCGAGCGCGGCGAGCAGGCCCGGGATCATCGCCGCGACGAAGAGCTTGGCGATGTTCTGCTCGGTGAGGATGGCGTAGATCACCAGCACGATCGAGGGCGGGATCAGGATACCCAGCGTGCCGCCGGCGGCGAGCGAACCGGTGGCGAGCGCGCCGGAATAACCGTGCCTGCGCAATTCGGGCAGCGCGACACGGCCCATCGTGGCGGCAGTGGCGAGCGAGGAGCCGCAGATCGCACCGAACCCGGCCGAGGCACCGACCCCGGCCATGGCGACGCCGCCGCGCCGGTGCCCGAGCCAGGCGGCGGCTGCGCGAAACAGGGCCTCCGAGAGCCCACCCTTCATGGCGAAGGCCCCCATCAAGAGAAACAGCGGCACCACCGAGAGCGAATAGCTCGAAAAGGTCTCGAAGGCGTGATGCTTGAGCTGGGCGAAGACCGGCGCCCAGCGCCCGAAAATCGTGTAGGAGCCCAGCATGCCGCAGACCAGCATGGCCAGCCCGATCGGCATGCGCGCGAAGATCAGAAAGAGCAGCAGCCCGAAATACAGCCCCGCAATCGTCAGCCCGCTCATCCGAACTCCCCTGCGCCGTCCCCGATCATGCGCCTTCCCCTTCGCCTTCCCCTTGGGGCTCACCGGCGCCGAGCGTCTCGTTGAGGCTGCGCCACACCGTATAGGCGCTCACCAGCGCGAAGCTCCACAGACCGACGAGCCCCCCGGCATAGCCCCACCAGACCGGGATCTGCAGGATCGTCGTGGTCTCGCGAAACCGCATCTTGTCATGCAGGCCGAGCCCGTGCTGCCAGGCGATCAGCACCACGATCGCGGTCAGAACCAGATTGGTGAAGGTCGAGAGCGCGGCGAGCGCACGCGGGCCCATCCAGGAGACGAAGATATCGACGGTGACATGGCCGCGCTTGAACTGGCACCAGGCGAGGAAGCTGAACACGGCAAAGCCCGCCCCCATCGAGACCAGCTCGAAATCCCCCGGGATCGGGCCGAGCCCGTCGAAGACCGGCCAGCGCGTGCGCGAGGCGTAGCGCCCGAGGATCGAGACCACCGCCATGATCGTGACCAGCGTGAGCACGGCGCCGCCGAGTACGGCGAGCGCCCCGGCGAAGCGCCCGATCCACAGGCCGACCATGACCTCCGCACGGGGAAACAGCCCTGCCGGGCCGCGCTCGCGAGGCGCGCCCGCGCTCATGAACCGGCCCCCGCCGCCTGGACGATGGAGGGTCGGGCATTGAGCGTCTCGACGTCGAAACCGGCGATGCGCTTGTAGCCGCGCGCGGTCTCCTCGCGCTCCTCGCGGCTGATGATGGTGTCGATATCGTCGAACCCGTCGGGCGCGCGGCTCTCCACCGCCTGCATCACCTGCTCGGGGCCATTGGCGCGGTTGGCCGCGACCACAGCCGCCGTGGCCGGACGCCGCTCTGCCTCATAGGCCTGGAGCGCCGCCTCGCCGATCCCCTCGCGCAGGAAGGCGGCGGTGAGCACGCGGGCATCGAGAATGGCCTGGCTCGCGCCGTTGGAGCCGATCGGATACATCGGATGCGCCGCATCGCCCGCAAGCGTGATCCGCCCGCGCGTCCAGCCCGGCAGCGGATCGCGGTCGACCATGGGGAATTCGTAGATCGCACGCGCGCGCCGGATCAGATCGGGCACGTCGAGCCAGTCGAAGCGCCAGCTTTCGAAATCGGGCAGGAAATCCGCCGGATCGCCGGGGCGGTTCCAGTCCTCGCGGCGCCATTGATGATCGGGGGCGAATTTCTTCTCCGCGATCCAGTTGATCACCGCCTTGCCCTCGCGCGCGGCGGCGAGCGAGATCGGATAGGCGACGAATTTCTGGAATTCATGGCCCGCCATGATCATCGAGCGACCCGTCAGGAAGGGCGCCGCCTCGGTGACGCCGCGCCACAGGATCGCGCCGTTCCAGATCGGCGGGCCTTCATCGGGATAGAATTGCGCGCGAATGGTGGAATGGATGCCGTCGCAGGCGACCAGCACCGCGCCGGCCAGGCGCTCCTGCACGCTGCCATGGCGATCGGCGAGATCAACGCGCACACCTGCGCAATCCTGATGTGCCGCGACGAGCCGGCGCCCGGTCATGATGCCATCATCCCCGAGCCGCGCGCGCACGGCTTCGAGCAGGATCATCTGCAAGGCGCCGCGATGGATCGAGAATTGCGGCCACAGATAGCCGGCTTCGCGCCCGCGCGGTTCCGACCAGATCAGCTGGCCGCGCTTGGAATAATAGGCGAGTTCGGCGGTGGGGATGGCGGTGGCGGCGAGATCTTCGAGAAGGCCGAGCTCATCCAGCTCGCGCACCGCATGCGGGAGCACGTTGATGCCCACGCCGAGCGGCCGGATCTCCTCGGCCTGCTCGACGATGCGCACGGGAATTCCCGCCTGATGCAGGCTGAGCGCCAGGGTGAGCCCGCCGATACCCGCGCCGGCGATGATGACCGTCATGAGAAATGCTCCCTGCTCCACGGGCTGCGGCGGCGCGCCCTCGCGGAACGCGCCGCCGCCGGCCTGATCAGAGCCTCAGCGGGCCTCTTCCTCGGCGAGGAGGGCGGCCAGCGAATCGATCAGCGCCTGCGCATCGATGCCCTGGCCTTCCATATCCGCGATCCAGCTCGCGACCACCGGCTCGGCGGCTTCCTGCCAGCGCGTGAGCTCCTCGCCGTCGATGGTGGCGATGGTGTTGCCACGCTCCACCGCGATCTCGCGGGCCGGGGCATCGCCCTCATCCATCACGCGCCCGACCCAGGCCGAGGTCTCGATGCCGGAATTGGCGTCGATCACCGCCCTGAGATCATCGGGCAGGCCTTCATAGGTGTCGCGGTTCATCGCGAAGACGAAGAGGGTGGTGTAGAAGGAGCGGTCACCGCCGAACTCGGTATGCGTGTCGACGAGCTCCGCCACGCGCAGGGCGCGCGTCACCTCCCAGGGAATCACCGTGCCGTCGATGACGTTGCGCGACAAGGATTCCGGCACCTGCGGCACGGGCATGCCGACAGGGGTGGCGCCGAGCGTCTCCAGCAGGCGCGTGATCATGCGGGTGGGTCCGCGCACGGCACGGCCCTCCAGATCCTCGAGGCTCTCCACCGCCGGCGCCTTCATGTGGAAATTGCCGGGCCCGTGCACATGCACCGCGATGGGATGGATATCGGCGAAATCTTCCTGCATATGCTCTTCATAGAAGCGCCAGGCCGCGCGCGAAGTGGTCTCGGCATCGGCGGCGACGAAGGGCAGGTCGAAGACTTCCGCACGCGGGAAACGCCCGGGCGTGTAGCCGGGCAGCGTCCAGACCACGTCGACCACACCGTCGCGGACCTGGTCGATCAGCGTGGGCGGCGCGCCGCCGAGCTGCATGGCGGGGAACACTTCGACCGAGATGCGCCCCTCCGATTCCGCCTCGATCTTCTCCGCCCAGGGCGTGATGAAATTGGCCGGAACCGGCGCCGGCGCCGGCAGGAAGTGATGCACGCGCAGGGTGACTTCCTGCGCCTGT
>PXAW01000336.1 GCA_003567055.1 Hyphomicrobiales bacterium | reverse complement strand
TCAGACGTGACGCTCGACCATCATCTTCTTGATCTTGGCGATCGCCTTGGCCGGGTTGAGGCCCTTGGGGCAGGCATTGGCGCAGTTCATGATGGTATGGCAGCGATACAGCCGGAACGGATCTTCCAGCGTGTCGAGCCGGTCGCCGGTACGCTCGTCACGGCTGTCGGCCAGCCAGCGATAGGCGTGCAGCAGGGCTGCGGGGCCGAGGAAGCGGTCGCCGTTCCACCAATAGGACGGGCAGGCGGTGGTGCAGCAGGCGCACAGGATGCACTCGTAGAGCCCGTCGAGCTCGACGCGATCCTCCGGCGATTGCCGCCATTCGTGCTCCGGCGTCGGCGAATCGGTCTGCAGCCAGGGCTCCACCGCCGCGTGCTGGGCAAAGAACGTCGTCAGATCCGGCACCAGATCCTTCAAGACCGGCATATGCGGCAGCGGATAGATCTTGACGGTCCCGCTCGCCTTGCACTCGTCGATACCCATGGTGCAGGCGATGGTGTTCTGCCCGTCGATATTCATGGCGCAGGAGCCGCAGATCCCCTCGCGGCAGGAGCGGCGGAAGGTCAGGGTGGAATCGATGTTGCTCTTGATCCAGATCAGCGCATCGAGAACCATCGGCCCGCAATCGTCGCGATCGACATGGTAGGTGTCGATGCGCGGATTGGAACCGTCATCGGGATTCCAGCGATAGATCCGGAATTCCTGCAGGTTCTTCGCCCCCTCGGGCTTCGGCCATGCCTTGCCCTCGGTGTATTGCGAGTTCTTCGGAAGGGAGAATTTGGCCATGAACTTATCCATCCAGAGGGTTGGAAGGTGAAGACGTAAAGGGCCCGGCACGATCATGCCAAGCCACCAGAGACTGGATCCGTGAAGCGTGACCAGCGGCGACCGCTTTGGATACAAACCGCTCATCGGCTGTCACGAGCAAAGCCGCATGCATTTCCGCGATTGCGAGATAAACACAATCGTAATAGCCGTGATCGAGCGCGAGCGCGTGCTCGGCAGCGCGTGTCGATGCGCCTTGCGCGGTTTCGAAGCGATCAACGAATTCCGGCAGAGCCCGGCTCGCCTCGATGAATTGCTCCGCAGGCATTTCGCCACCACGCACCTTCTTGCGCAGCGCGTGAAGCGTCTCGGCGATGAGCAGGTCCGGCGCGACGAGATCTTCGGACGAAGCAAGCAGCCCCACCGCCTCATCATGCCCAGGCTCTTCCACGAACCACTTCACTGCCACGGATGCATCGACCACGATCACGCCTCTCGCTCCTCACGGAGGAGTTCAACCGCGTCCGTCTGCTTTACGCCACGCGGCGTCATCGCCGCGATTTCGTTCGCGCGCCGAATCTGAGCGGCACGCCGCACGCCATCGGAATCAGCCGGCGAACTTTTCCGCAGCGAGCGGTCGAGCAGGTCCTCGGCAAGCTGCTCCGGCGCAACGCCACGCCGCTTCGCGGCATCGGCAATCTTCGCGAGAAGATCGTCGCTAATCGCCAGCATACCCATGACCTTGCCCTCCGAAGCTCAATACACGCGCGCCTTGGGCGCGATGTACTCGATCTCGTTCGACAGGGTGTAGGCGTGAACCGGGCGGTAATCGATATTGACCGCCTTGTTCGACACATCCGCCCAGCAGAGCGTGTGCTTCATCCATTCCTTGTCGTCGCGATCGGGGAAGTCCTCGCGGGCATGGGCGCCGCGCGATTCGGTCCGGTTGGCCGCCGATTCCATGGTCACGACCGCCTGCTCGATCAGGTTCTCGTATTCGAGCGTCTCGATCAGGTCCGTGTTCCAGATCAGCGACCGGTCGGTGACGCGCACATCGTCGCTCGCCTTCCAGACCTTGTTGATCAGATTGCGGCCTTCCTCCAGAACCTCGCCGGTGCGGAACACCGCGCAGTTGTTCTGCATGGTGCGCTGCATGTCGAGGCGCAGCTCGGCCGTCGGCGTCGAGCCGTCGGCATGGCGCAGCTTGTCGAGGCGCGACAGGGCCATATCGGCGGAATTGGCCGGCAGATCCGACTGCTTCTCGCCGGGAGTGACGATCTCGGCGCAGCGCAGACCCGCCGCGCGGCCGAACACCACGAGGTCGATCAGCGAGTTCGAGCCCAGACGGTTGGCGCCATGCACCGAGACGCAGGCCGCCTCGCCGATCGCCATCAGGCCCGGCACCACATGGTCGGGATTGCCGTCCTTGAGGGTGAGCACTTCGCCGTGGAAGTTCGTCGGAATGCCGCCCATGTTGTAATGCACCGTCGGCAGAACCGGGATCGGCTCCTTGGTGACATCCACACCGGCGAAGATGCGCGCGCTCTCCGAGATGCCCGGCAGGCGTTCATGCAGGATCTTCGGATCGAGGTGATCGAGGTGGAGATAGATGTGATCGCCGTTCTTGCCGACGCCGCGCCCGTCGCGGATCTCCATGGTCATGGAACGCGAGACGACGTCACGGGAGGCGAGATCCTTGGCCGAGGGCGCATAACGCTCCATGAAGCGCTCGCCCTCGGAATTGGTGAGGTACCCGCCCTCGCCGCGCGCACCCTCGGTGATCAGGCAGCCCGCACCGTAGATGCCGGTGGGATGGAATTGCACGAATTCCATATCCTGCAGCGGCAGGCCGGCGCGCAGCACCATGGCATTGCCGTCACCGGTGCAGGTATGGGCCGAGGTCGCCGAGAAATAGGCGCGCCCATAGCCGCCGGTGGCGAGGATGACCATCTGCGCCCGGAAGCGGTGGATCGTCCCCGTCGTCATGTCGAGTGCGATAATGCCACGGCAGCGGCCATCCTCGTCCATGATCAGGTCGATGGCGAAATACTCGATGAAGAACTCGGTATTGTGCTTGAGCGCCGCGCCGTAGAGCGTGTGCAGGATGGCGTGGCCGGTGCGGTCTGCGGCGGCGCAGGTGCGCTGCGCGGTGCCTTCACCGAAATGCGTCGTCATGCCGCCGAAGGGGCGCTGGTAGATCTTGCCCTCTTCCGTACGGGAGAACGGCACGCCCCAATGTTCGAGCTCGTAGACGGCGGCGGGCGCCTCGCGCACGAGATATTCGATCGCGTCCTGATCGCCGAGCCAGTCGGCACCCTTCACGGTATCGTACATGTGCCAGCGCCAGTCATCCTGGCCCATATTGCCGAGCGAGGCTGAGATGCCGCCCTGGGCCGCGACCGTGTGCGAGCGGGTCGGGAAGACCTTGCTGATGCAGGCCGTCCGCAGGCCGGATTCGCTGCAGCCCACCGTCGCGCGCAGGCCGGCGCCACCGGCGCCGACGACCACGACGTCGAAGGTGTGGTCGGTGATGGGATAGGCCGCGCCGTTCACTGCGGGCCCGCCATTGGTTTGTCCGTTCGTCGCCATGTTTCTTCCATCTCCCTCAGAGCAAGGGGCTCAGACCGATCTTCAGGATCGCATAAAGGCTGGCCGCCGCGACGGCGATGACGAAGAATGTGTTCGCCAGAAGGGCCGCAACCTTGGCGCCCTTGCCGTGGACATAGTCCTCGATCACGATCTGCATCCCCAGCCGCATATGGATCGCTATCGATATTACAAAGAGCGCAGACAGGATCGCGGCAAGGGGATGCGACATGATCGCAACCGCATCTTCGTATGGGCGCCCCACCGTCATCGCCAGAATGATGATGAAGGGGAAGACGAGCAGCGCATTCGCCACGGCGGTGATGCGCTGCTGCCAGAAATGCTCGGTGCCGCCGCCTGACGCGCCGAGCCCGCGCGCGCGGGCCATCGGGGTGCGGATGGAAGTGCCGGTGTCGAAACGGTTCTCAGCCATGGTGCTTCCTCCTCAGCGCGCGATCAGGATGACGATCCAGATCAGCAGGGTGAGCCCCACCGAACCGGCCAGCGTCAGTTTGGCCAGGAGGAAACGCTGCTCGGTCTCGAAGCCCTTGCCGAAATCCCAGACGAAATGGCGCAGGCCGCCCAGCATGTGGTGCATCAGCGCCCAGGTGAAGCCGAACAGGATCAGATAACCGAACCAGGAGCCGAAGAACCACGAGGAACCGGCATAGGCCTCCGGTCCCGAAGCGATCGACAGGAAGAACCAGGCCAGGACCAGCGCGCCGAAATAGAGCGCCACGCCCGTCACGCGATGGAAGATGGACATCGCCATCGTCCAGGTCCAGCGATAGATCTGCAGATGCGGCGACAGGGGTCGCGGCGTCTGGTTGCGGGATTCGGCTTGCGCCATCC
>PXAW01000417.1 GCA_003567055.1 Hyphomicrobiales bacterium | reverse complement strand
CTTCGAAGTCACCCCCTGGGCCTTCGCCGGCGATCTGGAACTGACGCCCCGCGTCGACCAGTACACCATCGCAATGATGGTCCGCCCCGCCGAGTGAGGCTTTGACTTCAAACGACGATGACCGGCCGCCCACGGGCGGCCGGTTGCATTCGCGCTCATGGCTTGACGGAAGATCGGCCCGGCGCGATGTTCTCGCACATGACACAGCTCTATTTTGCCTACGGCTCCAATCTCGAATTGCAAGACTGGCGCACCTATTGCCGCCGCAACGGGCTCCATGCCGACGGGCTGCAACCCCTTCATCCGGCCGTCGCGCCCGATCACACCCTCGCCTTCACCCGCTACTCGCAAAAACGTGGCGGCGGCGTGCTCGACATCCTGCCGCGCCGCGGTGCCGCGGTTACGGGCATGCTGTTTTCCGTCTGCGATGCGACGCTCGCGGCCCTCGATCACAAGGAGGGCGCGCCGAACGCCTATGAGCGGGTGCCGATCACGGTGCTCGACGGGGACGGCGCGGAGATCGAAGCCTTCACCTACCGTGTGAGGCCGCAGGATCGCGCGCCCTTCGTCGCGCCGCATGCGGATTATCTCGCGGTCTGCGCGGCGGGGCGTGCGGGGTTCGCCATCGATGCGAGCATCCTCGACGATGCGGCAGCCGGGCGCCCGGCAGGGGAGATCCACACTGCCTTCGTCTATGGCACGCTGATGCGCGGCGAGCGCGGCGATCATTTCTGGTCACGCCACGAGACGCCACCGAACCCGCGCGCGGCACGGGTGGCGGGGCTGCTCAAGGATTGCGGGCCCTATCCGGGTATGGTGCGCCCGTTGCCGCAGGAGGCCGGCGCCGACACGCTCGTGCGCGGCGAATTGCTCGCCTTTTCCGATATCACGACCGTGCTCGATGATTTCGATCGATACGAGGATTTCACCGGCTATGGCGCGCCCGGCAATGTCTATCGCCGCGTGCCCGTGGCGGCCCGGGAGGAGGTGGCGGGCGCGGTGACGGAGGTCCGGGCCTGGGCCTATATCCTGCTCGATCATGACCGTTTCCCCGTCATCGCCGGCGGATGCTGGCGCAGCCACCGGGCTGCCGGCTGAGCCTGCACCAGCGCCTTTCGCTCAGGTCGCTCTGCGCGTTTGAGGCTTAAGCTGTCCGCTTTCGCCTGTATGATCCGGGGTCGACGCAAGCGCCCCAGCGGGCAGGAGGGCACGCCATGACCGGTCCCGCGATTCTCGACATCGCCGATCTCGGCGCACGCATCCCCGACGGCGCGCATCTCGCGATCGCGCCGGATTACAGCGGCTGCGCCATGGCCGTGATCCGCACGCTGCTCAGCCGGCGCATCCGCGATCTGAGGCTCGTGGCGGTGCCGACGGCGGGGTTTCAGGCGGATATGCTGATCGGCGCCGGCTGTGTCGCCGAGATCGAGGCGGCTGCCGTCTCGCTCGGTGAATACGGCCCCGCCGGGCGTTTCAACGCGGCCCTGCGCGCGGGGACACTCACCATGCGCGACGCCACCTGTCCGGTGATCCATGCCGGCTTGCAGGCGGCAGAGAAGGGGATCCCCTTCATGCCGCTTCGCGGCATCATCGGCTCCGATCTCGTGGCGCAACGTCCGGACTGGAAGCTGATCGACAATCCCTACGGGTCGCAGGGCCGCGACCCGATCCTGCTGGTACCGGCAATCACGCCGGAGATCGCGCTTTTCCACGCCCCCGCCGCCGATCGAGACGGCAATGTCTTCATCGGCGTGCGGCGCGAACTCATGCTGATGGCCCACGCCGCGCGGCGCACGCTCGTGAGCGTCGAGCGCATCGTCGATACGGATTTCCTCGCTGACGAGGCGCGCGCCGGCGCCACCATCCCCGCGCTCTATGTCGAGGCGATCGCGCAAGCCCCGCGCGGGGCCGATCCGGTCGGGCTGTTCGGCGCCTATGGCCCCGACGAGGCGGCGCTTGGCGCCTATGCGCAGGCATCGCGCGATGACGGCGCCTTTGCCGCCTGGCTCACCGTGATCGACGCTTACGTATCGCAGACGGTGCCGGCATGAGCGATGCCGCCGACATCCACATCCGCGAAATCCTGATCGCGCGAATCGCCGATATGCTCGACGGCTGCGGCCATGTCGCGGTGGGGGCGAGTTCACCGATACCCGGCGCGGCGGCTTTGCTGGCGCAGGCGCGAAGCCACGGGGCGATGCGCGTCTCGGTTCTGGGCAGCACCCGGCACAATTTCTTCACCGATGGCGGGCGCGAGCTCTTCGATTGCGCCGCGCAGGGACGCATCGACGCGTTTTTCCTCTCGGGCGGGCAGATCGACGGGGCGGGCAATATCAATCTCGTGGGGATCGGCGACCCGGCGCAGCCGAAGGTGCGTTTTCCGGGCTCGTTCGGCTCGGCCTATCTCGCCTTTCTGGTGCCGAAGATCATCCTGTTTCGCGAGGAGCATACGCCGCGCACCCTGGTGGAGCGGGTCGATTTCATCTCCGCGCCCGGCACCTCCGACCCCGAGATCTACCGCCCCGGCGGGCCGCGCGCGCTGGTGACCGGGCTCGCCGTGTTCGAATTTTCGCCGCAGCGGGCGCGATTCACCCTGCGCAGCGTGCATCCCGGCCAGACGCCGGAAACCGTCTCGAATCAGACCGGCTTTCGTTTCGATATTCCCGATGACGTGCCGCAAACGCCGATGCCCGATGCCGCGACGCTCGCCCTGATGCGTGGCGATGTCGCGCGCGCCGTGGCGGAGACCTATCCCGGTTTCGCCGCGCAATTGTGGGGCATCGCCGCCTGAAGCGATGGCGGCGATTCAGCCCTTCGTTTCCGCGTCGTCGTCCGGTTTCAACCCTGCCAGCGCGCCGAACGGGTTTTCGCGCGGCTCGGACGGGGCCGGCTCCTCGAACACCGCGCCGGGCTTGCGCGGGAACGGGTCTAGCCCGAGGGCGAGGAACTCGGCGGTGACGCGGCCCAGATCGATCTTGCCGTTGATGATCTCGTCGGGCGGGTCGATCCGGCGCTGCTCTTCTTCCTCCGGCGTCAGCTTGCGCCGCTGCGCGGCGGCGAAATCCAGATCGACCTCTTCCTCGACCTCGGTCTCGAACGGATCGAGCGACACGCCGCAAACTTGGCTCACGCGCGCGCGCACAATCCCCTTGACGCTCGCGCGCTTGCCCGAGCCCTCGACGCTGAAGACGCCCTCGAGGGCGTGGATCGCCGGGATGTCGAGCGTCTCGGCAAGCGCGGCCATCTCTTCGGCACTGGCCGTGACGGTGATGTCCGTCCCGTGCTTGGGCAGGCGCTCCGCATCGATCAGGCGCGACAGCGGGCCCGGTTCGGGGGCCTCGGTGGCGGGTTCCGTGGATTTGTTTCGGTCACGCGCCATGGCGATCTCCTGAATTCTCGGGCAGGGCGGTGGCGTAGTCCGGACCATCGCGCAGGAGCATGTCGAAATCCTGTTCGGCCAGGGCTGCCTCCGCCGCGATCATGTAGGCGGCCAGTGCCTGCGCCGGATCGCCGCGTTCGGTGACATTGCGGTCGAGCGCTTCCTCCAGTGCGGCGCGGTTGTTGTCGTCGAGGGCCACGCCGTAGCTGCGGGCGCGGCCATAGAAGGCGGTGACGAGCTTCTTCATGCGCTTGGGCACGGCGAGGTCGCCGACGCCCATGTCACGCAGCGACATGTCGAGCCATTTGAAGAAGGCATCGACGAATTCCTGCGCGAAATCATCCGCCGGCGGCGGCAGATGACGCAGGCGGCGCAGGACAAGCGTCATATGCAGGATGACGGATTCGTAGCGCCCTTCCAGCGTGTCGGGCACGCCGAGATCGGTATAGAGCGGTTCGGCGCGCGATGCGGCGATCACGCGGGTGAGCATCGTCTGTACCGGGTCCTGGACGCGGTCCTTGCGAAACCAGTTGAAGATCATCGGCCTCAGCTTTCCGGGCGCGCACGCCCTTGTCAAAATATTCCAGTCGGGTTACGCCATTCACCCGGCCGGGCGCAAGTTCCCCGAAGCCGCAGTTCGAACGGACCAGCGCCGGAAGCGAGTCACCGTGAAGATGATCACCCGCCTTGCCGCCGTCTTTCTCGTCGCAGGCCTCACCACGGCCTGCATGCAGGGCGAGACATTCCAGCGCGGCTATATAGTCGACGAAGAAGCCGTCGCAAGCGTGCAGCCGGGCATGTCCGCCGAGCAGGTGCTCGAGACG
>PXAW01000567.1 GCA_003567055.1 Hyphomicrobiales bacterium | reverse complement strand
GCGGCGGCTCCCTGCTCTCGCCCTCGAGCCCTTCGAGCGCGAAGACGCGGCCCTTCGAGCGCGGGCTGCGCAGGGCGGCGGGAAGGCTGGCGGAGGCGTCGCCGCCGACCTCCTCGACAATGGAATTCCAGGCCCCGCAGGCCTCGCACTTGCCCATCCAGCGGTTATAGACCGCGCCGCATTCCTGGCAGATGAAAGTCGCGCGTCGCTTGGCCAATGTGTCGTCCCGTTCGCTCAGGCGTTGCGGTAGATGCGGGCGTAGCGGCGCCCGAGGCTGGTGAGGATCTCGTAGGGGATTGTGCCCGCACGCGCCGCGACCTCGTCGAGCGAGAGCCCGTCCCCGATCATCACGGCGCGCGCCCCGCGCCGCGCGGCGTCTTGCGGCGCGTCGGTCACATCGATGACGATCAGATCCATCGAGACGGATCCGGCGAAGGGGCACGTCACGCCCCCAACCAGCGCGATGCCCGCATCGACGCCTTGCGCGGCCTTGGAATCCCAGGCGCTGGCCGCGCGCAGATAGCCATCGGCATAGCCGATCGACAGCGTCGCGAGGCGGCGCGGGCCGCGCGCTTTCCATTTGCCGTTATAGCCGACGGCGGCCCCGTCCGGCACATCGCGCGTTTGCAGGATCTTCGCTTCGAGCCGTACGACTTCCCGCATCGGATTGGGCTGGCCGGGCACCGGATTGGCGCCATAGAGCGCAACCCCCGCGCGGGTCTGGTCGAAGGCCGCCACGGGTTCGATGAAGGCGCCCGAGGAATTGCAGAACGAGGCGGGGATGCCGGGGAAATACCCGCGCAGCCGGGTGAAATCGGCGAGCTGGCGGGCATTCGAGGGGTCGGCCTGGTCCTCGGCACTGGCCAGATGGGTGAGGATCAGCGCTGGCGCGAAGGGCAGCGCGCGCGCCACCTCCGCGACCTCCTCCGGCGGCAGGCCGAGACGGTTCATGCCCGTATCGATATGGATCGCCGCCGGGGGCGCATCCGGATGCGCGGCAGCGTATTCACCCCATTCGGCGATCTCCTCGCGCGAGCCCAGCACCGGGCGCAGGCCATGCGCGGCATAGACCGGGCCGGTATCGGCCAGAAAGCCGTTCAGCACATAGATCACGGCCTCGCCCGTGAGCGCACGCACGCGCCTGGCCTCCGCGAGATGCGCGACGTAGAACGTGCGGCAGCCGGCGGCGAGGAGCCTGGGCACCGCCATCTCGATGCCGATCCCGTAGGCATTCGCCTTCACCACCGCCGCGCAATCGGCGCCCCCTGCCCTGTCGCGCAGCAGGCGCCAGTTGAAGGCCAACGCGTCGAGATCGATGGTGAGGAGCGCGCCGGCTTCCTCGGGGGGGATCGCGGCGAAATCGCCGATCATGGGGGCCTCAGTCACCGATCCGCTCCGGCAGCTTGTCCTCGTCGGCGAGATCGGTGAAGCGGGTGATGTCGGCCTGGAAGGCGAGCTGCACGGTGCCGGTGGGGCCGTGGCGCTGCTTGCCGATGATCACCTCGGCCTTGCCATGCGCCTGATCCATCTCCGCCTGCCATTTGAAATGCTCTTCCGTACCCGGCTTGGGCTCTCGGTTTTGCAGATAATACTCGTCGCGATAGACGAACATCACCACGTCGGCATCCTGCTCGATCGAGCCGGATTCGCGCAGATCCGCGAGCTGCGGGCGCTTGTCCTCGCGCGCCTCGACCTGGCGCGAGAGCTGGGAAAGAGCGATCAGCGGGACGGACAATTCCTTGGCGAGCGCCTTCAGCCCGGTGGTGATCTCGGTGAGTTCCTGCACGCGATTCTCGCCGCGCTTGCCCGAGCCGGAGAGCAGCTGAAGATAATCGACCACCAGCAGATCGAGCCCCTTCTGCCGCTTCAGCCGGCGCGCGCGGGCGGTGAGCTGGGCGATGGAGATGCCGCCGGTCTGGTCGATATAGAACGGCATGGTCTGCATTTCGCGCGCGGCATCGGTGAGCTTGTAGAACTCGTCCTCGCGGATATCGCCGCGCCGGATCTTGTAGGACGCGATGCCCGATTGCTCGGCGATGATGCGGGTGGCGAGCTGTTCGGAGGACATTTCCAGCGAGAAGAAGCCGACAATGCCGCCATTCACCGTCTCGATCACCCCGTCCTGACGCTTCTCGCCGCGATAGGCCTTGGCGATGTTGAAGGCGATATTGGTGACGAGCGAGGTCTTGCCCATGGCCGGGCGCCCGGCGAGGATCACCAGATCCGAGGGCTGCAAGCCGCCGAGCATGCGGTCGAGATCGACGAGGCCGGTCGATATTCCCGAGAGCTTGCCCTCGCGCTGATAGGCCTTCGCCGCCATGTCGACGGCGGAGGTGAGCGCATCGGCAAAACGCTGGAAGCCGCCATCGTAGCGCCCGGTCTCGGCGAGGGTGAAGAGCTTGCGCTCGGCCTCCTCGATCTGCGCGCGCGGCGTCGAATCCACCGGCGCGTCATAGGCGGAATTGACCGTGTCCTCGCCGATGGCGATCAGCTTGCGGCGGATCGAGAGATCGTAGATCGTCTGCCCGTAATCAAGGGCGTTGATGATCGTCGTCGCCTCCGCCGCCAGCCGCGCAAGATATTGCGAGACGGTGATGCCGCCCAGATCCTGATCGCCCAGAAAGGTCTTCAGCGTGATCGGCGTGGCGACCTTGCCGGCCTTGATCAGGCTGGAGGTAACCTCGAAAATCCGCCGGTGCAGATCCTCGTAGAAGTGCTCGGGCTCGAGGAAATCCGAAACCCGGTAATAGGCCTCGTTATTGACGATGATGGCACCCAACAGCGCCTGCTCCGCATCAAGGTTATGCGGCGCGACGCGGTACTCCGCCTCGTTCTGGTCAAGCTGCGCCACCAGCGCATTGGCATTCGCCATCGTGGGTCCCGTCCGAATCGCTTTGCTGTCGAGCGGCAGGGTAAAGGAAGCGCGCGGCCATTGCGATGATTCGGCAGGCCGCACCCGCTTTCCCCGGTTTACACAGGCTGTGGATGACGGAACGGGGAAAACCGAAAATCCGTTATTTTAGCTATTTAAGATTGCTTTTTCAAGTATTCAGTCCACGAGGTTCCGCCAGCGAGGCTTCGTAGTCTTCCGCATCGCAGCATTCAGGACTCCTTAAAGTTTGCAAGTCATTTTGCCGTTTGGGAAACGCACAGCAGCCAAAAACGGAATCGATATGCCTAGCTTTTAATAAAATTTAATTACGCAACCGACCTGCCGAAAACTTTGATCCACGCAACACCAACACAGTGGTAAACCCATGAAGAGCGCCGCCGCCCAGAGCTTCGACAAAGCCGATCACGAGACACGCCTGCGCTATGCCCGCATCGACGCCACGACACGCGCCGACCTTCCCGCGATCTGGCAGCAGGTCGCGCCGGATCTGCCCGGCGTGCTGAGCCGGTTCTACGCGCATGCACATGGCGAGCCGCATCTCAGCCAGCTTCTCGGCGACAAGCAGGCCGGGCTGGAAACGGCGCAGGCGAAACACTGGGAACGGCTGTTCGGCGGACAGTTCGACGCGGACTATGTCGCGAGCATCCGCCGCATCGGCATGGCGCATGTGCGCATCGGGCTCGAGCCGCGCTGGTACATTGCCGGCTATCAGTTCCTCTTGAACGAGCTCAGCGCCATCGTCGTGCGCAAGAACCGTTTCGCACCGAGCCGGCTCGCGCGTTATATCGCGGCGCTCAACAAGGTGGTGATGCTCGACCTCGACTACGCCATCTCGACCTATCAGACCGCCCTTATCGAGGAACGCCAGCGCCGCAACGACGCGATTGCCGGCGCGATCGAGAATTTCCGCGGTTCGGTGGATTCCATCCTCGGCGCGCTCGACACCAACACCGCGCGGATGCAGGAAACCGCGAACTCGCTGACGAGCGTCGCCGAACAGGCCGGTCGCGAAGCCGATTCGGCCACGAACGCGTCGCGCACCACCTCGCTCAATGTGCAGAGTGTCGCCTCCGCCACCGAACAGATGACGGCCTCGGTCAATGAAATCGCCGACCAGATCAACGGCGCGAGCAGCATTGTGCGTGAAGCGTCGGAAATGACGGAGGCCTCGAGCGCCGAAGTCGAGCGCCTGGCCGAGGCCGGGCGCCAGATCGGCGAAGTCGTCTCGCTGATCCAGGCGATCGCCGAACAGACCAACCTGCTCGCCCTCAACGCCACGATCGAAGCGGCGCGCGCCGGCGAGGCGGGACGCGGCT
>PXAW01000226.1 GCA_003567055.1 Hyphomicrobiales bacterium | reverse complement strand
GGGCTCGCTGGCGGGAGGGGGATCAGAGCAGGGCGTCGAGCACGAAGGGGCGATCGGGCCGGGCCGGGCCGGTGACGTCGCGGCTCTCGTCCTGCCGTTCGCTCTCGATCATCGGGCGATCAGCGGCAGCCGGCGGCGCTTCGGGTGGCCCGCGTCGTCCGCAAGCGGCGAGGGTGAGGACGATGGCTGCTGCGACGAGAACGGCGCGACCGCCGGGCGAGATCAGGGTCATGGAGGCCTCCGGGATGCGCGGCAAGCTTAATCACGAAATATGGGGATAGGCGAGTGCGTCACGGGGTTCAATCCACCAGTCGCAATTCTTTTTCGAGGACCTGGAGAACGCGGCCGAGCTCATGGCCACGCTTCATCACGCGCCCCGTTCCGGCAACGACGGAATAGGCCCCCTGGCGACGCGCGGCGCGCGGGTCCTTCTCGATGCGATAGAGCGGGGTTTCGGTGGTGCGGCGGAATACCGAGAAGATCGCCTTGTCGCGGGTGAAGTCGATGGCGTAATCGCGCCATTCACCGGCGGCGACCTTGCGGCCATAGACGTTCAGGATCTCGCGCAACTCGTCGCGATTGAAGGCGATACGGGGCTGCGTGTCGCGCTTGCCGGCAGGCGCCTCGCCACCGGCTGGAAAGGAGACCACATGCGCGCCGGCAGGATGCCCTTTCGCAGGATATCCGTTCGCCATGTGAGCCTTCTTCGCCTTTTCACTCTCGCTCATCAAGCCTCCCGGCGGACCTGCGATGGCGCGCGCGCGTGCCGGCAGGTCTGATTATCGTTGTCCTGAGCATGATGACGATGCCGAGAGCGCGTTGCAAGAGTGCGCAATGCAGGCAGATGCAACGACCGCGCGGGGCGGGTGCGCCCGCACGCCGCAGGGTCCGCAGCCGGTATTCTGTGCATGACTGCTGCAAAACGGGGCAGGGCCCATAGTTTTTCTACTAGGCGAATCGCGTTTTTTCGGACACCATCTTCATGTCGTCAACAAACGAAAGGAGGTGATCCAGTGTCTCATTGTCTGTTTCTGCGGTCCGCCGCTCCCGTGACCTGGGTCCGTACCTTCGTGGGGATCCGCGCCGTGTGATCATCACGTCGTCATGGTCGATGCCGGCCGTGGTTTGGCAATGCGAAGGCCGCCCTCCCGCAGGGCGGCCTTCATTCGTTTTGCGGGCGGGGCCTGCGCCGGATGCGCCCGGACTGATCGTCTCGCCGTTTCTCGCCGAGCGGCGACAGGCCCGTCAGCCTTTCCCATGCGCGAGGCGGTCGGCGATCGCCTCCAGCGACGGTAAGGTCTCGATCGGGCCGATTGCGGCAAGCGTCGGCCAGCTTTCGAGCAGATGCGCTCCCGCAGCGCGCACCTCATCGACCTCCAGCGCCTCGACCTTGGCGACGAGATCGTGGATCGGCACGACCCGCCCCCAGGCGAGGATCTGGCGCGCCATGCGTTCGATCCGCCCGCCGGGCGTCTCCAGCGCCGCCTGCAGCCCGACCTTCATCTGCGCCTTGGCGCGCTTCAATTCGCTGTCGTCCAGCGCAAGCGTGGCTTCGCGCAGGGTGTCGATCGTGACATCGAGAAATTCCGGAATATCAGCCCCGGCGACGCCCGCGCCGATACCGAAGACACCGGTATCCGAAAACGGCCAGTGAAAGGCATCCACGGAATAGGCCAGCCCGCGCTTCTCACGCACTTCCTGCCACAGTCGCGAGGAGAGCGAACCGCCCAGAACCTGCGCAAAGATCTGCGTGGCATAATATTGCGGATCGGTGAAGGAGCGCCCGTGCAGGCCGATGACGAGATTGGCCTGTTCGTGATCGCGCTTCAGCCGCGCCTCGCCGCCATGATAGAGCCCTGGCAGCAGCGCATCGGGCAGATGCGGTCCGAGCCCGCCGAAGAAGCGCCGCGCGGCATCGACCACGCGGGCATGCTCGACATTGCCGGCGGCGGGGATGACCATGCGCTCGGGCGCGTATTCGCGGGCGCAGAAGGCGCGGATCATGTCGGGGGTGAAGCTGCGCACGGTCTCGGGCCGCCCCAGGATCCGCCGCCCCAGCGCCTGGCCGGGAAAGGCCGTTTCCATCATCACATCGGTGACGAGGTCATCCGGCATGTCCTCGACCGAGGCGATTTCCTGGAGGATAACCCCGCGCTCGCGCGCAAGCTCGGCCTCGTCATGCACCGAATCGGTGAGGATGTCGCCGAGCACGTCGAGGGCGACATCGATATCCTCGCCCAGAACCCGCGCCGTATAGCAGGTATATTCGACACCCGTCGCCGCGTTGATGTCACCGCCGACATTCTCGATATCCTCGGCGATGGCGCGGGCGGAGCGGCGGCGCGTGCCCTTGAAGGCCATGTGCTCGATCAGATGCGACAGGCCGTGCTCGTCCTCACGCTCGTTGCGCGCCCCGGCCCCGACCCAGATGCCGAGCGCCACCGTGGCGATGGAGGGCATCGATTCGGTGGCAACCGTGAGCCCGTTTTCGAGCACGGTGATCTGCATGTCGCGATGGGTGCTCATGATCAGCCGCCGGCCACGATGCGCGAGCGTTCCCGGATGAAGCGCTCCACCGCGCCCTGGTCGTTCGCGACCACGGAGAAACGCTCGTCGCGCTCATACAGATCGGCCAGATGTTCGGGTAGCTTTGGCCGGATGCCGCTGGCCTTCTCGACGGCATCGGGAAACTTCGCCGGATGCGCCGTGGCGAGCACGACGCGCGGGGTTGCGGGATCGCGTTCGAGCGCCGACCGCGCAGCCCGCACGCCGATCGCCGTATGCGGATCGAGCAGATAGCCGGCTTCGCGCTGCGTCACGCCGATCTCGTCGGCGACATCCGGCTCGGGGACCGCCTGTGCGGAGAATTCCGCGCGGATGCGCGCCAGCGGATCGGGGGCGATGGTGAAGGCGCGTGATTGCGCGAGCTGCCCCATCAGCCCCCGGATGGCGGCGCCGTCGCGGCCATAGGCCTCGAAGAGCAGACGTTCGAAATTGGAGGATATCTGGATATCCATCGAGGGCGAGGTGGTCGGCATCACGCCCTTGATGGCGTATTCGCCACGCTCCAGCGCGCGCGGCAGGATGTCGTTGGCATTGCTCGCGATCTGGAGATCCGCCACCGGCAGCCCCATCGCCTTGGCGATATGACCGGCGAGGATATCGCCGAAATTGCCCGTCGGCACGGTAAAGGAGACGGGCCGGTGCGGGCTGCCCAGCGCCACCGCGGCGGTGAAGTAATACACCGCCTGCGCCGCGACGCGGGCCCAGTTGATCGAATTCACACCCGAGAGCAGCAATTCGTCGCGGAAATCGGCATGGTTGAACATGCCTTTCACGATGGCCTGGCAATCGTCGAAATTGCCCTCCAGCGCGATGGCATGGACATTGGGCGCTGCCACTGTCGTCATCTGGCGACGCTGGACTTCCGAGACGCGGCCATCCGGATAGAGGATGAAGATATCGACCTGGTCGAGCCCGGAAAACGCTTCCACCGCCGCCGAACCGGTATCACCGGAGGTGGCGCCGACGATGGTGGCGCGCTGGCCGCGCTCTTTCAGCACGTGATCCATCAGCCGCGCGAGCAGCTGCATCGCCACGTCCTTGAAGGCGAGGGTCGGGCCGTGGAAGAGTTCGAGCACGAAGAGATTGTCGCCGATCTGCACCAGCGGACAGGTGGCGGGGTGGCGAAACCCCGCATAGGCGCCCTCGACCATGGCGGTGAAGGCGTCATCGGCGATCTCGCCATCGACGAGCCGGCCCAGCACGTCGCGCGCCACCTCCGCATAGGGGCGCCCGGCATAGCCGGCAATGGTCTGCGCATCGATCTGCGGATAGCTCTGCGGCAGGTAGAGCCCGCCATCACGGGCAAGCCCGGTCAGGAGCGCATCGTTGAAACCGATCGCGGGCGCTTCGCCCCGGGTGGAGATATGCAGCACGGCCCGTCATCCTCGTCATCTGGCTGCGCCGCGCCCTCGACGCCACGCGGGCGGGACCATATTCCTTCACCCGGCAAGCGACAAGGCTTGATCGGGGGCCGGCTGGCGCTTGATGCAGGGCACGCCCGATCTCCCTCCCCTCAGGGGAGGGATCAAGGGTGGGGTGCACCCGCTTTCCGCATTCCGCAGCGCGGGTCGCCTGCATCGACGCTTCTCCCCACCCTCATTCCCTCCCCGCTGGGGAGGGAGGCCCGGGCGCGGCCTTCATGGAGGGCGGCGCTTTCGCTCCCCTCAGGGGACG
>PXAW01000518.1 GCA_003567055.1 Hyphomicrobiales bacterium | reverse complement strand
TGCAGGAGGGCGCCTTGTTGAACAGGATCGGCTCGGCCGGGATCGGCGCACCGGTCTCCGCCGCGTGATCGGCGAAATTCAGCCCCACCGCCACGAAATTGCGCACATCCGCCACGCAGGGCCCGATTCGCACCCCTGCTGGCGCCATCGGCAGCGAGGCCGGGTCGAGCGCGGCGAGTTTCGCGAGCGTCGCCGGATCGAGCGTCTTGCGCCCGATATCGTCGATATATGCCGAAAGATCGCGCATCGCGCCCTCGGCATCGATCAGTCCCGGTTTTTCTGCGCCGGGTTCGCCGTAACGTACGAGTTTCATCTGGACCCTCTTGGTTTCCTCGCGGCGATCATGCGTGTGCGAGGCCGCGAAGACAAGGTGCGCAACACATTGCTCCGCCGTGAGGAAATCCCATCACGCCTGGATTTCAGGCGCGCATCAGCACATAGGTGCCCGGTGCATCGCAGATCGGCTCGAGCTTGCCGCCGCCGGGTTCGCGGGCGGGGACCTCGCGCGAATCCTGCTTGCGCACCCATTCGAACCAGTGCGGCCACCAGGTGCCCGGATGCTCGGTGGCGCCGGCGATCCAGTCTTCGAGCGTGCCCACCGGCGGGCCGTTGGTCCAGTGCTGGTATTTCGGCTTGGTCGGCGGGTTGACCACGCCGGCGATATGGCCGGAACCCGCAAGCACGTATTCCACCGGGCCGCCGAAGCAGGAGGAGCCGAGGAAGACCGATTTCGCCGGGGCGATATGATCCTCGCGCGTCGCCAGATTGTAGATCGGGATCGTCACCTTCGAGAGATCGAGCCGCACGCCCTCAAGCTCCGCGCGCCCCTGCGAGAGATTGTTCTCGAGGTAGCAGTTGCGCAGGTAATATGAATGGTTCGCCGCCGGCATCCGGGTGGAATCGGAATTCCAGTAGAGCAGGTCGAAGGCGAAGGGATCCTTGCCCTTCAGATAGTTATTGACGATGTAAGGCCAGATCAGGTCGTTGGGGCGCAGCATGTTGAAGGCTGCCGCCATGCGTCCGCCATCGAGATAGCCGCGCGCTTCCATATTCTGCTCGATGGCGCGGATCTGGTCCTCGCAGGCGAAGATCTTGAGATCGCCCGCATGGGTGAAATCCACCTGCGTGGTGAAGAGTGTCGCCGAGGCGATCCGGTCGTCACCCTTCGCGGCCATATAGGCCAGCGCCACCGAGAGCAGCGTGCCGCCGACGCAATAGCCGATGGCCGAGACCTGCCGCTCGCCGGTGATCGTCTCGACCTGGTCCAGCGCGGTGAAGATGCCCTCGCGCATGTAATCGGCAAAGCCCTTGTCGCGGTGGCGCTCATCCGGATTGACCCAGGAGATGCAGAAAACCGTCAGCCCCTGCGCGACCGCCCAGCGGATGAAGCTCTTGTCCGGGTTGAGATCGAGGATGTAGTACTTGTTGATCCAGGGCGGCACGATCAGGAGCGGGCGCGCGAGCACCTTCTCGGTCGTGGGCGTGTACTGGATCAGCTCGATCAGATCGTTGCGAAACACCACCTTGCCGGGGGTGTTGGCCATGTTCTCGCCGACCTTGAACTTGCTCGCATCGGTCTGGCGGATCTTGAGCTCGCCGTGGCCGGCCTCGATATCCTCCGCCAGCATCTTCATGCCGCGCGCCAGATTGGCGCCGCTTTCCTTGAAGGTCTCGCGGATGACTTCCGGATTGGTGGTGAGAAAATTCGAGGGCGACAGCGCGCCGGCGAGCTGCTTCACGTAGAAGCGCGCCTTCTGGCGGGTCTCCTCGTCGATGTCGTCGGCCTCGTCGACCATGTCCTCGGCCCAGCGCGAAGTGGCGAGATAGGCCTGTTTGAGCATGTCGAAATAGGCATTGGTCGACCAGTCCTCATCCTTGAAGCGCCCGTCCTTCGGATCGGCGGCGACCGCCGGCGCGACCTCCTCGCCCTGCATGCGGCGCAGCGAGTTCGCCCAGATGTCCATGAAGGAGATCCCGAGGCGGCTTTGTGCCTCGACCGCCTTCTGGGGGTCGACGAGCCATTTCTCGGTGACCTGGACGAGCGTCTTGACCATGTCGCTCACCTCGTCCGCCGCGCCGACATGGCCGCGCCGTTCCTCCAGCGGCTTGAGATAGGCCGCCGTCGCCTTGCCGGCTTCCTCGTAGAAATGCGCCATGTTGCGCGTCAGCGCTTCGAGATCGGGTGAGTGCATCGCGTGTTCGCGCGGTTCATGCGACGAATCTGCGGATTTTGCCTTGCTTCCGGCATCGGATTTCGACCCAGACGCGGCCTGATCGGTGCGCTGTGAGGTCGGTGCCGGGGGCGGCGTCGGATCGACATCGGGAGGCGGTGCCTTTCCGGCGGCTTGTGCCGAGTTGCCCTTCGTCTTGTCGCCCTGTGTCTTGTTGCTTTGAGGCTTGTCGGCGACCTTGCCGGCAGGTTTCGCTTTCGCTGCCGGTTTGCGCGCGGCAGGGGCATCGCGTGCCGTTTTTGCCGATTGCGTCGCCGATTGCTTTGCTGCCGGCCTGGTTGCCGGCTTCGCCGCTGTCTTGCTCGCCGGCTTTGCCGCAGTCTTGCTCGACGCCTTTGCCGCCGACTTGGTCGCGGGCTTCGCCGCTGCCTTGCTCGCGGGCTTCGCCGATTGCTTGACCGTTTGCTTCGCCGCTGCTGCCCCGGCAACGTCCTTTGCGGCTCCGTCAGCCTGTTCCGGGGGTGCGGCGCCGTTGGCCGGCTTGTGACCTGCGTTGTCCGGCGCGGATTTGCCCCGTTTCGATCCGGGTTTTCCGACGGTACGGGCAGGTCCCGGAGTGTCGCTTCTGCTTGTCCGGTTGTCGGCCATGGTGCTCACTCCCCTTCCCCAGGCAGCGGTATCGTCAAAAAGGTTCCCGCCATTCTTTCGACATCGTAACCTGCGCGCTATGCTGTCGGCTAGACCCGGTAAAGGCGTACTTCAGGATTACGTGTCATTCCGCTTTCGGTTCCCGGCTCACGGCATGGTGCCCGGTTTCCTGATGACGCTGCCTGATCCCGTCCCATCCGGGCGGTACGCATAATGTTGAGGATCGCGCGACGATGACACCCGGCCCGAGCCGCCACACCCGGCATGAGATGCCCCCGCGATCCGTGCGGATCCGCCACGCCGCCGCAGCATTCGCGCTCGCCCTGATCCTCGGCGGCTGTGCGGGAGATCTGAACCCCGTTCGTGACGTCTTCGTGGCAACGGGGCTGGGCGAAGCGGAGCGCGAGGCGCCCGATTTCATCGCCGGCACCCGCCCGGGCGAACTCGCCTACGCGCCGATCCGGCGGATCGACGCCTCGGAAAGCCCGCTCAAGACCGATGAAGAACTGGCCGAGATGGAAGAGGAGATGCGCGGCGTTCAGGAAAGCAATGCCGCGCGCGCCGATGGCACACGCCGGCTTATAATGCTGCCTGATCCCGAGCCTGTCATCGTCGAGCCGCTGCCCGATTTCGATCCTGAAATCGACCCCGCACGTCCGTGAATCCCGGTCGGAAGGCCGCGCTCTCGCCGTAATCGGCGGGCAGGCGGAAATCGCCGATGCAACCGCGCCGGTGAGATGATATGCAGGCGGTGCCGATCTGCCCATGCGCGAATCGGTTTTCGCCCGGATGCGCCCTGAACGGATACGCGATCATGAACGATTTCTACCGCACGCAACGCCTGCCGCCCTATGTCTTCGAGCCGGTCAACAAGATCAAGGCCAAGGCGCGGGCCGAGGGCGTCGACATCATCGATCTGGGCATGGGCAATCCGGATCTCGCCGCACCGGCGCATGTCGTCGCCAAGCTGGCCGAGACCGCCGGCAAGCCGCGTACGGATCGCTATTCCGCCTCCAAGGGTATCCCGGGCCTGCGCAAGGCCCAGGCCGGCTATTACGCCCGGCGCTTCGGCGTGAAGCTCGATCCGGAGACGCAGGTCGTCACCACGCTCGGCTCCAAGGAGGGCTTCGCCAATATGGCGCAGGCCATCACCGCGCCGGGGGACGTCGTGCTGGTGCCCAATCCGAGCTATCCCCTGCACAATTTCGGCTTCCTGATGGCCGGCGGCGTCGTGCGCAACGTGCCGGCGGAGCCCTCGCCGGAATTCTTCCATGCGGTGGAGCGGGCGATGCGGCTGAGCGTGCCCAAGCCGATCGCGCTCGTCGTCTGCTATCCGGCCAATCCCACGGCCTGCACCGCATCGCTCGATTTCTACCGTGATCTCGTCATCTTCGCCAAGAAACACGAGCTGATCCTGCTCTCCGATCTTGCCTAT
>PXAW01000229.1 GCA_003567055.1 Hyphomicrobiales bacterium | reverse complement strand
CGAAAGGGCGCCGACAGGCGAACCTTCCCCGACCTGCCGCGTTGGCTTCACGGCCCCACTGCCATCCTCAACCTGCAGGTCATCATGGCGCGCTCAACGATCATCGTCATCGGCGCTTCGGCGGGCGGAGTGACTGCGTTGCAAACCCTGGCCGCCGCGCTGCCGTGTAGCCTTTCCGCCCCGGTCATCGTGGTGCTGCATGTGGGCGCCTATCGCAGCGAATTGCCCGCGCTCCTGAATTCCGCCGGCCCCATCGTCGCCAAGCATGCCGAGGATGGCGAAACGATCCTGCCCGGTCGCATCTATGTCGCGCCCCCGAATTGCCACACGATCATCGCCGACGGATGCGTGCGCCTGCTGCGGGGCCCCAAGGAGAACTGTGCCCGCCCGGCCATCGACCCGTTGTTTCGCAGCGTGGCCGAGAGCTGCGGCCGGCACGCCGTCGGCGTGATCCTGACGGGCAATCTGAATGACGGAACGGCGGGGCTGGCCGCGATCAAGCATTGCGGCGGCGTCGCCATCAGCCAGGATCCGGATGATGCCGCCTATCCGGAAATGCCGCGCAGCGCCGCCGAGCATGTCGCGCTGGATTACTGCATTCCGCTCGCCGAGATGCCGGAATTGCTCGTCGAGCTGGCCGGTCGCGATGACCAAAAGGGCGATGACCAAAAGGGCGGCTACAATGAGGATATGGCGATGCCGGGAAGAGCGCCTCACCCCGCCCGCAGGAAGCCGGGCTCGCCGAAAGCGGGACCTTCGCGCGCCCGCTGATTATGACATGCGACAGCCCCGACCGGCCCCCCTCATCCGGGCCGGACCGGCGCCGGCAGGCTCATGGCCCGTGGAAACGCATCATTGCACCGCTCCGCAGGACGCGCGCGCAATGGCACGCTCGAGGTCTTCCCGGGCGTAGGGCTTTTGCAGCACCGTGGCATCACGATACCCGTCCATCAGGCCATCGACACCATATCCCGTCGCGAAGACGAAGCGGATGCCGCGCTGGTGGAGGATATCGGCCACAGGAAACGATTTCGTCCCGCCGACATTGATGTCGAGAATGGCGAAATCGATCCTGCTCTCGCGGGCAAGCTCGATTGCGGTGCTGATACGTGTGGCCAGTCCGACGACCTCATGACCGAGGTCGATCAACAAGTCCTCGAGCTGCATCGCCAGAAGAGCTTCATCCTCGACGATCAGAACCCGTTTTGATGTGGGGGAATTCAATCCGTTTTGCTCCTGTCCTCACTGTCGGGCATTGGAGCATCTATCGTGCATACGACACCGGACTTGTCATAAGTAACGCCCGCCGTGCCGCCCAGTTCCACTGACAGCACGCGCTGGATCAGGCGGGACCCGAATCCCTTTCGCGTCGGCGGCATGACTTGCGGGCCGTCGCGTTCCTTCCATTCCAGATGCAACCGCCGATCCTCGCCATGGCCGACCAACTGCCAGATCACGTCGACCTCACCGTTCTCCGTGGTGAGTGCGCCGTATTTCGCGGCATTCGTGGCCAATTCGTGCAACGCCATCGCGATCGCGAGCGCGGCACTCGGCACCAGCCACACATTCGGGCCGTCGATGGTGAACCGGTTCGGTTCGCCCGCATGCGGTTCGACCGTATTCGACACGATGTCCCACAGATTGGCGCCGGCCCAGTTTTCACGGGTCAGCAGGTCATGCGACTTGCCCAGGGCGACGAGGCGTGAACCGAAAGCCGTGCGCGCTTCGGCCATGGAGGTGGCGCTGCCCAGCGTTTGCGACGCAATCGCCTGCACCGTCGCCATCACGTTCTTGATCCGGTGATTGAGCTCGCCGACCAGGATTTCCCGGTGTTCCTCGAAACGCTTGCGCTCGGTGATGTCCTCGATGGCGATCAGGATCAGGTCGTCGAGGCCTACTTCCTGCGGCAATCGGCAGGCATTGAGAATCATCGATTGGCGTCCGGCCCGCCGGGACTCCTGATCGACCTCGAAATCGAGGATATCCTCGTCCTCGGTCAGAATCCTGTCCAGCAGGGAACGCAGCGGCGGGTTGTTCCACTCGCCGGTTCCGAGTTCGAAGATCAGACGCCCCTTCGGCTCTTCGTCGAAAGCGGCAAACAGTTCGCGGAAGGCCTCGTTGGCCGTCTCGACCCGCAGGTCCCGGCCCAGAACCAGCAGGGGATGCTGAACTGTCCGCACGATGGTTTCGGCATAGAGACGCGCATCGTTGATCGCGTCAGCGATTTTTTTCCTGTCGGTGATATCGTTGAATGTCACCACGACGCCGGCGATGCGATTATCCTGCGTGCGATAGGGAAGCACGCGGCGTGCATACCAGCGGCCCGCATCGCTCGGCACCTCCGCCTCGATGGGCGTGAGGTGCTTCAACACCGCTTCCACATCCCGCAGCAGGTCGTCATCGGCAAATTTTCGCGCCAGATGAGCGATCGGCCTGCCGATATCCGATGCGACGAAATCGAACAGGTCCCGCGTCGCGGGGGAGAACCAGCGGATGCAGAATTCCTCGTCGAGGAACAGCGTCGCCGCCTCCGACCCGGCCAGCAGGTTGTTGAGATCGTTGGTGGTGGTCTCGAGCTCACCGATCTTGTGCTGAAGCTGGCTGTTGACGGTGTTCAATTCCTCATTGAAGGACTGCAACTCCTCCTTCGACGTCTCCAGCTCCTCGTTGGTGGACTGGAGCTCTTCGTTCATCGAAATGGCTTCCTCGTTCGCCGCCTTCAGCTCCTCGTTGGCAGTCTCCAGATACGCGATGGTTTCCTTCAGCTCCGTCCGCACCGCCCTCAGTTCCTCCTGAAGCGCGCGCTCGCCGGCCGAAACGTCGCTTTGGCCGGGTGATCCGGCCACCAGGTCCGGATCGTGCTGCGGCGTGGCCGGCGCGAAGCTCACCAGGAGATAGCGCCCCTGCGATGACGCCGGCAGCGGCATCACGGTCATCGCGACGGTTCGGCTGCTCTGGCTCTCGCGAATGCGGGCGTTGACCGTGACGGTTCTTTCTTCTTTCGATGCTTCGCGAATCGCGACCCGCAATTGCGCGGCCAACCCGTCACGAACCATGGTCAGCAGGTCCCGGGTCGGCTCACCGGGCGGGTTCTCGAGATAGTCCCGCGTCGTGCCGTGGAAATAATGGACGCGACCCTTCTGGTCGATCAGCACCGATGCCGGAGCGTAATGCTCCAGCAGGGCGCTGCGCGCACGCTCGGCAGCCGTCACACTCCGCTCAGGCGTGGCCGGCGAGGGGCTGTTCGTCATGTGCGGCTCCGGTTCACCGCGCGGCGGCGGATACGCGACGAGGTCATGCCGGGTCGCCCCAAGCCGGCGATAGATGCGCCATTTCTTCGATACGGCTTCGAACAGGTCTTCATGTCGCCCGATCGATTCGGCATTGCCGAGAAACAGGCAGCCGTCCTGTCGCAGGGCGAAATGGCACAAAGCGATGATCTTCTGCTGCGCATCCGGCTCCAGATAGATCAGGACATTGCGGCACGATATCAGGTCGAGCCGCGAGAAGGGCGGATCGCGCAACAGGTTCTGCGGCGCGAAAACGACCATGTCGCGCAGCTCCTTGTTGACCTGATACGCGCCGTTGAGCTTTTGGAAGAAACGCCTCAGGCGCGACGGCAGAAAGCCGGTCAATGCGGCACCCGGATAGATGCCGTCGCGCGCCTTGCGCAGATTGGCTTCCTGCGCATCGGTCGCGAAGACCTTCAGTTCAAACCGTTTGCCCGCCATCTCGGCATGTTCGGTGACCAGCATGGCGAGGGAATAGGCCTCCTCGCCCGTGGAGCAGGCCGGCGCCCAGATCCGGATCGACGCGCCGCTCCGGCGCTCCGCGACCATCGGGGCGATGACGTGCTCGGCAAGGGTTTTCCATGCTTCCGGGTCCCGGAAGAACCCGGTGACGTTGATCATCAGGTCGCCGATCAGTGCCTCGACCTCGGCAGGGTCGGCGCGCAACGCCTTGATGTAGGCATCCAGCGTCTCGATGTTTCCCAGGCCGAGACGACGGTGAATGCGCCGGCGCAGGGTCGCCTGCTTGTAGCTGCGGAAATCATGTCCGCCCTGAACGCGCAGCAGTTCCAGAAGCTGGTCGAGCGTCGCCTCGCCATCCGGGGAGGTCGCCTCGATGTCTGCGGGCGCTGCGAGGTAGCCGTGCCGCATGAAAGCCAGCAGGGTCTGCGGCATCTCTTCGGGAGCAAGCACGTGATCGGCCATGCCCGCCGAAATCGCGCTGCGCGGCATGCCGTCGAATTTCGCGG
>PXAW01000103.1 GCA_003567055.1 Hyphomicrobiales bacterium | reverse complement strand
GCTCGAATATGCCGGCGACCGGATCGCCAGCCTGTTCGCACAGCGCCGCAATCTGTTTCGCCCCGCCCATTACCGGATGATCGCGGATATCCTGCGCTTTTACCGCGAATCCGTCGCCATGGTCGCAGCCGACCGGATTCCCGATCACACGCTGGGCCGCCTGCTCGCCGATGGCGGTTACGGGCGCGCCTTCATCTACGATCACATCCTGCCGATGGGATCGGCAATCTGGTCGGCCGATATCCGCGATCATCCGGTAATGGGCGGGGCGAAACAGATTGCGGCGCTGTGCGAACAGGCTGGCGATCCGGTCGCCGGCATATTCGAGCGCGCCGCCGCCGACGCTGACGGAAAACGACATGGAGCTCGGCTTGAAGGGCACGTCGAGCGCGGCGAACAGGGCGTTCAGATTGGGATAGGTGCGATCATTGAAGACGATGAACCCGGTATCGACCGGTATCGACCGGTCGCCGATGCGCGCATCGACGGTGTTCGAATGACCGCCGATCCGGTCGTCTGCTTCGTAAACGGTGATGTCGTGACGTTGATTGAGCAACCATGCCGCTGACAGGCCGGCGATTCCCGTACCAATGATGGCTATCCGCATACTGATTCTTGCTTTCTGGTTGTTCAACGCTTCTGGTTGCGCCGCGCGGGCGACTCCATCATCTACGCGCCATCGCGATGGTTGGATGACTGCGCCCGGGAATCGTCTGCCGCGCCGCTTGCCACGTTTCAGCTGTGGATTTTGCCCTGTCCGCGTGCAGCCAGGAATGCCTCGTGCTCGGCCATCAGATCGCCCGCCAGCGCCTTGGCGATCAGGGCGCGGGTCTCTTCCACGCCGTAGAGCGCGATGAAGGAGCCGAAGCGGGGGCCGCGGCTCTGGCCGAGGAGGATCTGGTAGATCGTCTCGAACCAGCCGCGCGACACGCCGGGGCGCCCGTCAGGGCTCTTCGACTTGCCCGAGAGATCGGGGAAATGCGTGCGCCCGACCTCGTAGACGATATCCTGCAGCGCGCCCGCATCGGTCGAGCCGATCGCCTCGCCGAGCTTGTCGTGCAGTTCCTGCAGGGCCGCGCGCTCGGTGTCGTCGGGCATGCGATAGGTCTTGGCGGGGCGCACGAAGTCGCGGAAATAGGCCAGCGCATGGCCGACCAGCGCATCGAGGCGTGGATGCGTGCGTGGCGAGACGCCCGGCGCGTAGCGGCGAATGAAGCCCCACATCACCGCCGGATCCTCGGAATTGGCCACCGCGACGAGATTGAGCAGCATCGAGAAGGACAGCGTCGTGCCCCCGCTCACGTCATCGCCGCCGATCAGCTCGGGTGCGGGCGGCGCGCCGGAATGAATGTGCCAGACCGGGTTGGCGAGCTTCTGCTTGTCTTCCTGCTGCGGGTATTTCTCGAGGAAGGTGAGATAATCGTCGACGAAACGCGGGATCACGTCGAAATACAGCCGCTTGGCCTCGCGCGGCTTGTGGAACATGTAGAGCGACAGGCTTTCCTGCGTGCCGTAGCGCAGCCATTCGTCGATGGTCAGGCCGTTGCCCTTCGACTTGGAGATCTTCTGGCCGTTTTCATCAAGGAAGAGCTCGTAATTGAAGCCCTCCGGCGGCGCGGCATCGATCGCCTGCGCGATCTGCCCCGACAGCTTGACGGAATCGATCAGATCCTTGCCGGCCATTTCGTAATCGACCCCGAGCGCCACCCAGCGCATGGCCCAGTCGGGCTTCCATTGCAGCTTGCAATGCCCGCCGGTGACCGGCGTCTCGAAGCGCTCGCCGTTCGCGGGATCGCGCCAGACGATGGTGCCGCGCGAAGCATCATGCTCCTCGACCGGGACCTGCATGACCTCGCCGGTGACCGGATGCAGCGGCAGGAAGGGCGAATAGGTCTGCCGGCGCTCCGCGCGCAGGGAGGGCAGCATCACCTCCATCACCGCATCATAGCGCTCCAGCATGCGCATCAGCGTCTCGTCGAAACGGCCCGAGCGGTAGCAATCGGTGGCGGAGAGGAATTCGTAATCGAAGCCGAAAGCGTCGAGGAAGGCGCGCAGGCGGGCGTTATTATGGTGGCCGAAGGATTCGTGCGTGCCGAACGGGTCGGGCACCTTCGTCAGGGGCTGGTTCAGGGCGGCTTTCAGCAGATCCTGATTGGGCACGTTGTCGGGCACCTTGCGCAGCCCGTCCATATCGTCGGAAAAGGCGATCAGCCGGGTCGGGATCGACCCGCCGGTGAGCACCTCGAAGGCGTGGCGCACCATGGTGGTGCGGGCCACCTCGCCGAAGGTGCCGATATGCGGCAGGCCGGAAGGGCCGTAGCCGGTCTCGAACACGACCTCCTTCTTGCCGAGCCGCTCCACCCGCGCGACGAGTTTGCGCGCCTCCTCGAAAGGCCAGGCATTGGCGGCGGCAAGGAGCTCGGGATCGAACATCTTTCAGGTCTCTCTCATCTGTCGTCGGCGGGGTCCGGGCGGCGTCGAAAGCGAAACGGCAGCACGATACCCGTGGATGCGGCATCGCCGCAGGGTCTGCGCGCGCCACGCTTTTGCGCCCTTGCGGGCGATGCGTCAACTCACCCGTTCGTCAGCGGATGAGGGCGCGCGCGGGTTCGAGCGGACTGATCGGAAAGAAGGCGAGCCAGGTGCGCGCATAGGCGCCGTCTTCCCAGATCCGGTGCAGGGCATGGTCGAAGGCACGCGCGAGACGCACGTCTTCCGTGCGCATGACGAAACCGATCCCCTCGCCGAAGTAGCGATCGTCGAAATAGGGCTCGCCGACGAAGACGCAACATTCCTGCGAGGCCCGCCCGCCGAGCCAGAGCGCGAGCGACAAGCCGTCGCCGAACAGGAGATCGCTCGCTCCGCGCTGCAGATCGCTGCGCGCGATCGCGGCATTGGGTGCGGGCACGGGGACGGCATCGGGAAAGTGGCGTTCGAGCCAGGCGGCGTGGGCGGTATCGGAGACCACGCTGATCCGCCGGTTGGCGAGATCCGCCGCCGTGATTGCCACGGCTGCGTCCTCAGCGCGGGCAATGAAACGCGCGGGAAAGCGGAAATAGGGCAGCGTCACCGCAAAGCCCCCATGCAGCCGCGCATCTCCGGCAAGGGCGGCGGCCACGACATCGCCCTCGCCCGCTTCCAGCGCATCGAGCAATGTCGAAAAACTGCGCACCTGGATGGTGCAGGGCACCTGCAGCGCCTCGCAGACGAGACGGGCGAGCTCGACCGAGAATCCCGTCGGAACCGCATCCGGCCCGCCGAAATGCAGCGGCGGAAAATCGTCGGAGGTGAGGATCCGCAGGCTGCGCCCGGAGGGGATCTCGACGGGCTCGACCCGCGCCCGGGGATCCCAGAAACCGGGAATGCCGGTTTCGGTGAAGGCGGGGGACACGGGGGCGGGAGATACGGGGGTGGGAGATACGCGGGCGGGCGCGGTGCCGTCGGGCTGGGCCTGCGCTGCCGCCGGCGGAGGCGGGGCGGCGGACAAGACAAGGCCGAGTACGAGCACGGGCGCGATGCGGGCGAGGATCGCATGCAACCTTGAAATGATGAATTGTGGAAAAAGCACAACCCATCCATGTAATAGCGATTCCGAGTTGCAATATGTCATATTTTGCACTTTAAGATCGCGAGAACGGCTTTGCCGTGGGTTTCATGCGTCGAACACCAATCGGGGTTAGCCTTGACGGGTATGCAGGGTCAAGCGGGTGATGAGCGCCCGTCATACGGGCGATCGGCTCCGGGCAGCGCTGCGGGGGTCGCCGCAGGCTCAGCCGCTTCGGAAAACGACCTTGCCGATTTGGAATGCAAGTCGTCATCACCCGAAACGGCCTCACCGAATGCCGGGCGGATCTCCGCGCCCTGCACTGCACGCCCGAATACGCTCCCCGGGCGGCGCCTCGTCTCCTGCATGCGGCCATTGCCGGCGACACTGGCCTTCCTCATGGAGGCGGGGGTTCCGGGGGCGGATCTGCGCGAGGCCGCCGATGAGGCACGCCGGCTGGGGGAATGCCCGGTCGCGGTGCTTCTTGCCGGCGGCGGGCTGGACGCGACGCAGTATTATCGCGCGCTGGCAAGGCATCTGGGCCTGCCCTTTCTCGTCGACCCGGTTCTCGTCGCCGGACTGCCCGCAGATGCCGCAGTCGCGACCGGTCACGCGCCGCTCGCTGCTTCCTGTCACGGCGCGGAGCTGCGCATGGTCGCGGCACCGCGCGGTGCCGCGCTCGCGCATCTGATCGCTCTGGCGCCCCGGCATCGCGACGCGGCGGG
>PXAW01000572.1 GCA_003567055.1 Hyphomicrobiales bacterium | reverse complement strand
GATTCCGATACACGCCTCATTGTTGAGCATGCATTGTTATGTATCAATGCAGACGGTTGGCAAAGAGATTCCAGGCTGGAACTGGAATTGCGTGAAGGAGTCACTTTTGGAAATGAAGACTTTGATCAGGACCAGGTCCTGCTATGCTTCAACAGCAGAGGATTCAGCACAGGCAGCTTAGAAATCGAGCTAAGAGATGCTCAAAACAACTCTCAGACCCTGGAAGTCTATCGGGGTGGGGCAGTGGTGATAAAATGAAACAGGAAGGTCTGACCCTGATTGAAACAATGATGGCCCTGGCAATATTGCTGATAATCCTGTCCGGTATTCTTCCTGGGTTTATCACTTACGCTCGCTTAAATACTGATAGCGAACTAAGATCAGATTCAGTAGCCATCGCGCAGCAGGTGATGGAAGAATTACGCCATTCAGAATTCTCCCAGTGGCCGGAATCAGAGGAAAGCTGGTCTCCAATAAGTATGGGGGGGCGTGATTTCGTGGTAAATATTCATAGTGACTGGGCTCCAGATACGGTGGGAGCAAAAGAGGTCAGGGTACGAATCAGTTATGAGAACAGGGTGCTTTATGAAGTCAAGACAATATTTACGCAGCTCCACTAGCGGCTTAACTCTGATTGAGTTACTCATAGCCCTTGGTATTTCTTCTTTAATCATTGGGCTTGTTTTGCCTTTACTTCTGGGCCATCAACGTCTTGTAAAGGTGGATCAGGCCAGAACATCAGTATATCAAAACTTGAGATCAGCAATGGAACTGGTTGGTACGGATGTGCGTATCGCCGGCGAACGGCTGGAGCAAAGAGGCGGTCCGAATATTTTCCCGATAGAGATTATTGCCGGTGAAGAAGGTGAACCTGATGAACTTATCCTGCGTCGAAACTTGCTGGACTATACACTCCCTGTCTGTGACAACATCAATGCTGGAAGCAGCGAAAATAACATTAATGTTCGCCAGGTAGGCAATAATCCTCCCTGGAACAGCTATGGAGAATGTCAGGGGCATCCAAACCAGGAGGTACCTCCGGAATTGTTGCGGTGGAGAGAATACCGAGACAACCATGGTGGTGAAGTCCGTGTCTACATATATGACCCAAATAACCAGCAAGGTGAGTTTTTTGTATATGATCATGATGACCAGTCCAATATTCAAGTTCACAGAGAATCTGGGTCCTGGGAAAACGATTACGGAGTTGACAACAATAGTTCTTCCCCCCAAAACTTGCCCAGACTATATGTGTTGGAAGAAAAACGCTATAGACTGAATACGCAAAATAATATTTTGGAAATGATTGTAAACGGCAATGAAGACGATAAAGACAAGATTGTAGGTGGAATTACAGACTTTCAAGTGCGTGCCATAATGGACGATGGCAGTGAGCAAGAAACTGTTTCCAGCTGGAGATCACTAAAGGCCATCCAGATTTATATTGAATCTGTATCAGAAGTGCAAAACGAGACAGTGGAAAGAAATCTTGTCTCCCGTTTTTTCCCAAGAAACATATTATCTGACCGGTGAGTGTTACCATGAACAATAAAAGACCAGATGAACGTGGTTTCGTATTTGTTACCGTATTGATATTGATGACCACATTAATTGTGCTGAGTACAGCCTATTTTTTTACTACAAACATCGAGATTAAGTCAGTCAAGGTCTCATCTAACATAGCAACTGGTTTTTATTCAGCAGAAGCCGGCCTGAATATCAGGGCTGAAGAGATTCGGCAGGAGTTTATTGATTACAGAAGACCAGGCGGGACGAGCCCTGACCCAGAAGGTGCCTGCGAACCGGACAATATGGGTGATGGTGATTTTGCTTGTGATGAGTTGATAATAAACGACAGGCAAGTCATCACCTATGTAACAGAAGATCCGAGCAACAATTTAGAAAATGACGAAGACCGTATGATAAACATCCCCCCTGGCGAATTATTTGAAGGTCTGAACGCTATTGAATACAAGTATACTGCTTTCTCAGAAGCAAGGCCAGAGAACGGAGAGCATCCAGAGGCTATATTGGAGATGGTTTTTCGCAGCAGGCTGGTACCGCTTTTTCAGTTTGCGGCATTTTATAACAAGGACCTGGAAGTCCTACCCGGGGCTGATATGACCTTAAACGGCAGAGTGCACGCAAACGGGGACGCATATTTTGACTCAGGGCGCACGCTTACTATAGACGGCCATATCACACTATCCACAGTACATAATGAAGGAGGTAAACTGATTCGCAACCGCAAAGACAGAAATGAGTGGCACGAAGATTCTGTGCTTGTGAACGATGGGGCATCTGATCCCCCTCCACCTATACCCGGTGAAGGTCACATTGATCAAATCATATTGGATGACTGGAACGGCCGCATCGAAACCGGGCTTGATACCTTGACAGTGCCTGAACTCCGTGATTTTCAGCCGGAAGGTTTTTACTGGGAAAGATCTGATTTAGTGGTGGCTCTTGATTATCGTGACCCAGAAAACCCAGAAATAATTGTTCCAGATAGAGAAAGTATAATAGAAGGTAGTTATGTGCCCGAATCTGATATGACATATACTTTGAATAGGGGGGAATGTATTGATCCTGCGGTTTTTCCTTGCGACCCTGAAGCTGGGCCAATACCAGCGGGTGACCCGACCCCCAGGGATTATATGGCATTAGTAGTATATGACTGGTTGCCGGGCCTAGAGCTTGAAGATCATGATGAACTTGACGATCCTGAAGAGTATTATAAGTTCCCGGTAGAGGCTTCCAATGGCTTTAGGGATAATCGTGAAGGACAAGATATGATATTGATGGAGGTAGATATCGAATTTCTTCTGGCTCGAATGCACGAAAGCAGTGTAGACGATGGGATTCACAGCCTCTTTTCTCAAGGTCCTAATGCATCAGCAGATATTGACGACACCACTGATGGAGGTCTTGTTCTTTACTTTACAGTGCTGGGAGACACTCCTGGGGATTACGGGGTCAGGATTCGTAACGGAGCACGGCTTGCAGCTCATGAGGTTATGCAGCCTGATGCTCCTGACATTCAAGGCTTGACTATTGTGAGCGACTTGCCGGTATATGTTCAAGGAAACTTTAATCTAAATGACCCTGATGATATAGCACAAGATCATGACCCTCTTCCAGGTGAAGGTGGTGATCCGGATTACTGGCGTCCGGCGGCCATAATGGCGGACACTATTAATGTGTTGTCTACAAGCTGGGATTCTGGCGCAGAAAGTCAGACAAACCTTTCAAACCGTGTAGCCGGGGAAACCCGTATTAACGCTGCGTTTCTTGCTGGTACAGACATAACAGATGGATCTGACTACAACGGAGGATTGGAAAACTATCCTCGACTGCATGAAAACTGGTCCGGTGTAACATTATATTATCAAGGTTCATTCGTCAGTCTTTATGAACCTGAATATGCCAGTGGAAGCTGGAGTTATGGCAGTCCTATATATACAGCTCCAGTAAGAAATTGGATATATGATATCAGATTTAATAATGCAGCTTACTTACCACCACTGACCCCAAGGTTTGTATATTTGAAACAGGAACGTTTTATCAGACTGTTTGATAGATGATGTAAATACAAATAAGTCAGCTAAAATATGGCACACTTTATTGGTGACTACCCCTGACACGCGACTTCGCGTAACAAAAAAAAAATTTTTAGCAGTCGAATTATCGTTTGTAAGCTGTTGAAAACAACGGACTCATGGTCTCTATGATAGGTGCTCGGTGCTAAGCATTTCCGCCCTGCAAGGTTGAATCCTGGGTAAACATTCAGAAATTACTTCATGGTGTAACCATTCAGGGGGTCCTCGGTGGTGATTAATGGCACCAGGTCTGGGGACTGTCCCGCACTTATTTTTCTAACGCTCACATCTGTAAATTGTTCATCAGAAAATAATAAGTGCGGGACTGTCCCCGGGCCGGTATCTGCCCCCTGAATGGTTACGAATACATTGCTGAAGACAATCGATTTTAACATATAAAGCCCCTCAGCAGGTGTCTCTTAATCTGCACTCAATGAGATATAGTCGTTCAATGCCTGGGCTGTGTAACGGGGATCCCAGTTACCCTTGCGGTTTTGCCTGGCCCGCTCGGTAAAAGTCATAAAGGCATGGTAGCGTTTTGCAGTCAGTGTAGCCTGCTCCCGGCTCATCCTTGGGCGGGTTCCACCATCGTGAGGGAAGCCTTGAAACTGTTCAAGAACTTTGCGGACCTTGAGACGGGTCTCCTGTTTTTTACCATCCGTGCCGGCATCCACGT
>PXAW01000147.1 GCA_003567055.1 Hyphomicrobiales bacterium | reverse complement strand
TGCGGTCTGACGAGCCGCCAGTCCAGACCCTCGAACAGGGCCGAAAGCTGCGCCGCGGACATCTTCATCACCCCGTCATGCACCTGCGGCCAGACGAACTTGCCGCCTTCGAGGCGCTTGTACCTCACGATCGAATGCAGCCTCGACCGTTGTAGTTGAGCAGTTAGTTCGGATCGCGCACCCGTTTCATCCTCAGTTCGCGCGGCAGTTGCCTTGTGTTGGAAGACGCGCCAACCGACAGGGTGAACGCCTTTTGCTGCAGGCCAAAGATGGCGCGGTCTGGTCGGTTCCTCCGCAATGGACTGATCTCGTGAGCCCGGATCCCGAGGTGGTGATCGGCAACGGACGCGCACCGTTGCGGATCGCCGACTTGTTGGAACTGGCGGATCTCGTGGAACGCCTTTCCGGCAAACTGGCGGACTGTGCAGGCAACAATGTGTAAAGATAAATACGCCGCTATTGTAAAGCGAATTACGCCGCTGGTTGTCCAGACGAGGAATAATATTGCCTTTTTAAGTCTTATATCGCGATTCAGGAGCACATGGCTCCTTGACATAAATGCTATGAGCGGCATAAATAAATTTACGTTAATGCCTCGCCACAGCCTCGGAGCCGTCGATGCCTGCGAAGTACGACAGCAAGCGCTCGAAGAACGAAGTGCTCATCGAAGAAGGCACCTTCAATCCGTCGCCCGAGAAGGTGCGCGATCCGAAGTTCCGCGGCAGCGAGTTCTTCGATCCGCACGACGCCGTTCAGGTCAAGTACGAGATGCTGCGCCGCGTCTCTACCGACAGGGTGTCGGTGACGGAGGCCTCGGACGAGTACGGTGTATCGAGGCCGACCTACTACCAGGCGAAGGCGAACTTCGACATGGGCGGGATTGCCGGGCTGGTGCCGGCAAAGCCCGGGCCTCGCGGCCCTCACAAGATCGACGACAAAGTCCTGGCATTCCTGCAGGCGCGGCTGACCCCAGGCGAACCCGTCCGTGCCCGGGAGCTGGCAAAACTCGTCCGCAACGAGCTCGATATCGAGCTTCATCCCAGAACGATCGAACGTGTCCTAAAAAAAACTCGCGGCTGAACATCGCAGCGGCATCGGCAGGATCAATCCTGTCTTCGGCTATCGCACAATACGAGGTGCTGCGCGGCGCGGCTCTCGGCGAATCGCTGCCGCTCAGGGCCCGCAGCGGCCTCATGCTCCTTCTGCGTCGGGGCATGTGGGGATGGGCTCGCGCTTTGTCAGCGCCAGAAAGCGCCCCTCAAACGGAGTTCTGCCCGTCGGCAGCCGCCTCGCCGGCGCGCACTGGAGGCAGCGCCGCCGTGCACGCCCTTGCGACAATCGTCACGAGCATCGATGATCGGAGAGCGTCATGAACGTACACCTCAAGGTCCAACCTCACCACCTCGAACGCGGAGCCTACCTGTACATCCGTCAGTCCTCCATGCGGCAGGTCGTCGAGAACGCCGAGAGCACCAAGCGGCAATATGGGCTCCGCGGGCGCGCTGTCGCCCTCGGCTGGCGCGAAGAGCAGATCGTCGTCATCGACAATGATCAGGGCGAATCCGGCGCATCAGCGGCATGGCGCGAGGGGTTCCAGCGGCTCGTCAGCGACGTCGGCATGGGGCACGCCGGGATCGTGATGGGCCTGGAAGTCTCTCGACTGGCGCGCAACAACGCCGACTGGCAGCGCTTGCTCGAGATCTGCGCCCTTGCCGATACCCTGATCCTCGACGAAGACGGCGTCTACGATCCCACGAGTTTCAACGACCGGCTCCTGCTCGGCCTCAAGGGAACAATGAGCGAAGCCGAACTCCATGTAATCAAGGCGCGACTGCGCGGCGGCATCATCACCAAGGCGCGCCGCGGCGAGTTCCGCTGCCCACTGCCAACCGGGCTCATCTACGACCACACCGGGAATGTGGTGCTCGATCCGGATATCCAGGTCAGAGAGACGGTCGCCCTTTTCTTCGAGACGTTCGCGCGCGTCGGATCCGCCTCCCAGACCGTCAAGGCCTTTCGCAAGCAGGGCCTTCTATTCCCCTCGCGCCTGCACGACAGTCAGACGGTGTTTCGGCCGCTGACCGCCTCGACCGCAATACGCGTCCTGCACAATCCGCGTTACGCCGGCGCCTACGCCTATGGCCGACGGCAATATCGGCGCGGAATCGACGGCAGGAGGACGGTGCGGGCTCGCGGCAACGACGACTGGCTGGCCTGCATCCCCGAGGCGCATCCCGGCTATATCAGCTGGGAGCAGCATCAGGAGAACCTGAAGATTCTCAAGGAGAACGGCCAGGGGTATGGGGCAGCACGAACATCGACTCCGCGCGAAGGTGCGGCGTTGCTCCAGGGTCGCGCAGTATGCGGGCAATGCGGCAATCATTTCCGGGTCCGTTATGCCGCCCGCCGCGGTCGGCTGGAGGCCTGGTACATCTGCGATCGCGCCCAGAGCTATCGCGGCGAGCCCTTCTGCCAGTCCATCGCCGGTCCTCCTGTGGATGAAGCGATCGGCATGCTCGTCGCCGAGCAAATGACGCCGGTCGCCGTCGAACTCGCCATCGAAGTCCGCAAGGAGGTCGAGGCCCGGCATGTAGAAGCAGACCGACTACGCTGCCGCGCGATCGAGCGCGCCCAGATCGAGGCCGAACTCGCCCAGCGGCGTTTCATGCTGGTCGATCCCAATAATCGTCTCGTCGCCGACACGCTCGAAGGAGAATGGAACGAGAAGCTCCGGGTGCTGGCCGATGCCCGCCAGGAGCGCGAGCGCACCCGTGAGTATGGCCGGTTCATCGTCGACGAGGCCGTCCGAGAGCGGCTGCTCGCAATGACTACGGACTTCAAGAAGCTATGGGCGCACCCGGACACCCCAAACCGCGAACGCAAGCGGCTGCTCGCCCACATCATCGAGGATGCCACTCTCGTCAAGCTGCCCGCGGAAGGAACGACCAAGGTCCATGTTCGCTTCAAGGGCGGTAAGATCCAGACGATCACAACCATGAACCCGAAGTCTTCCGCCCAGCAGATCAAGACGCAGCCCAGCATCGTCGAACTCGTCGACAAGCTCCTCGACGATCACATCTATTCCGAGATTGCCGACATCCTCAACCGGCAAGGGCACCGCCCGGGGGGAGCTGCGCGACGTGGTCGCCGGGACGCCCGCTTCACGCCGTTGCGAGTGGCCTATCTCATCCACCAGTACAAACTCCGCTCGCGCTATGATCGCCTGCGGGAGCGAGGAATGCTGACGAAACAGGAGGCGGCGGCGCGTCTCGACATTCACGAGCAAACTGTCGCCAGATGGGCCAAATATGGCATCATCACCAGCCATGCCTACAACGGGCACTACTGCCTATACGAAATCCCCGAATCGGATCTTCCCAAAAAGCAATGCAGCCGTTGGAATACGCTTGATGATCGGGCCGCTGCACGCGCGCAGAAACAAAGCCAAGCTAAAACATCAACTGAAGATGAAAGAGGTGTAGTATGAACCCGGATCTTTGTGAACCAGAACCATACCGGTCTGATCCCAGACCAGTAATTTGATCCGATCCGCACGTTTGGCCCTGAACACGAAGATCGCCCCACAGAAGGGGTCATGCCCCAGCATCTCCTGGACCGCGAGGGCCAGTCCGTCGATCCCCTTGCGGAAGTCGACGGGACGCGTCGCCACGAAGACCCGGACCGACCCGCCTTGTCCGATGATCATGATGCCGCTGCCCGCACGGCACGGATGACCCGCGTCAGTTGAGCTTCATCCACATGGCCGCTCACACGGATCACGGCATCGCCGAGCACGATCTCCGTCATGCCGGATTCGCCGGCCTCCTCAATCGGGGGCCCTTGCGGGTGACCGATATGCGAGGCGCCCTCCTCGGCAACCAGCTGCGCGAAGAACGGCAGGGATGCAGCACTCTCGGACAGCACCAGCTCGCCTTTGCGCAGCCGCTTGCGCCACGTATAGATCTGCCAACGGGTCGCATCGTATTTGCGGGCAATATCGCTGACCCGGACACCCGGCAACAGGCTCTCCGCCGCAATCCGTGCCCGCTCCTCACGCGTGCGTTGCCGCCGTCCGCTCGCACCCTCGATCACCTCCAGGCGCGACACACGCCCCGAAGAGCCGTCCAAAAGGACGTCCATTTTGACGTCTCCACCCAAACCAGACACCTCCGCCTTCATCAGGCGGAAACATCGCAGGTTCAGGTCAATCCCGGCAGGAGGTGAACGGCATCGCGCTTACCAAGGGCCGAGTGCGGTCGCTCGGCATTGTAGTAGCCG